>JAILRX010000021.1 GCA_024697985.1 Treponemataceae bacterium
CTTCCTCAAGCAGAACTACTCTGTCGTTGCCCTCGATTTCAGGGGACACGGATATTCTTATCGAGAGCTTGATGACGGACATTTTGCAAAAACTTACATCCATGATTTTGACAGTTTTATTACTGATACGCTCAAGGTTTATGATGAGGCAATTGCCCCAAACAAAAACGGAAAGCCGGTCATCATCTACAGCCATTCGATGGGCGGTGGAGTCGCCGCCAACCTGATTGAACAGCGCCCCGAACTTTTCGACGGAGCAATCCTAAGCTGCCCTATGCTCGGCATGATTACGGCGGGCCTTCCGAACTGGCTGATAAAAATCATCTGTCGCATCCAGATTGCAAAGAACGGCGGCACCGACTACATCATCGGGGCGCACGACTTTGACTACAAGGGCGAATTCAAGATGAACTGCGGCCCAAGCGTAAGCTTCAACAGATATGCCTACTACAATGAACTTCGAAAAGTCGACAAGCACTATTTTTCAAAATACGCCACCTACAGGTTCATCTTTCAGGCCATCAACGGCGGAAAGAAAGCTGCAAAGCCAAAGAATGCCGCAAAGGCAACAATGCCAGTCCTGATGTTCCAGGCCGAAACTGACAAATACGTCAAAGCAAGAGAGCAGGAAATTTTTGCGGACAATGCGGCAAATTGCGAAGTCGTAATGATGAGCGGAACCGAGCACGAACTTTTCAGCAGCCACAACGAAATTTTGCATGCATATTACTACGAAATTTTTTCATTCTGTGATAAAATCTCAAAGTAAATGGACTTCTTATTTTTACTATTAAAACTTGCTTTTTTGTTTTGTACTGGCAGCCTTTTAGGCTGGTGTCTTGAGGTCGTATACCGAAGATGGGCCCACAAAAAGTGGATCAACCCGGGATTTTTGACAGGTCCTTGTCTTCCCCTTTACGGCTTCAGTTTGGTCGCCCTTTATCTTCTGGCCCAAATTGATCTTTCGTTCATAACGAATCCTAAAATTGAAAAGCTGGTTCTTTTCATCGTGATGTCAATCTGCATCACCTTCGTGGAATACATTGCCGGATTGATTTTCATCAAGGGCATGAAGATCAAACTTTGGGATTATTCAAAGATGTGGGGAAACATCCAGGGCATCATCTGTCCGCTGTTTTCTTTTTTCTGGATGCTGCTTTCGGCCTTCTACTATTTTTTCATCCATCCGCGGATTTTGGACGGACTGGACTGGTTTGTTCGTCACATTGCATTTTCGTTCGTAATCGGATTCTACTACGGCGTTCTTGCAGTTGATATCGTTTACTCATTCAAAGTTGCAGACCGCATCCGAAAATTCGCAAAAGAGAAAGAAGTTGTCATCAGACTGGAAAACTTCAAGGCTTCCATCGAAAAGAACAACTTTATCCTGCAGTTCCATAACGAAATTGATTCGATGAGGAACGACCTTGATTCTTACTACGAAAAGGCAAAAGCCAAGATAGCTCAGGAAAAACTTGAGTTCGAACAGCGCGAAGCTGCAAAAAGAGCAAAAATCGAAAAAAAGATTGCAGACAAACGCGCCAAAAAGGAGAATAAAAAATGAAATTCGGCATTATCGGAGCAATGGATATCGAAGTAGAACTTCTCGTTTCTAAAATGGCTGACGCAAAAAAATGGGAATATGCAAATCTGGTTTTCTACGAAGGAAAACTTTTTGACAAATCAGTGGTTGTCGTAAAATCAGGAATCGGAAAAGTAAATGCCGCAATCTGCGCACAAATTCTGATGGTAAAATTTGAGGCAACCCACATCATCAACACGGGAATTGCCGGTTCAATGGACAAGCAGCTCAGAATTTTGGACACCGTCGTTTCGACCGAATGCGTTTACCACGATGCCGACACGACCTTCTTTGGAGATCCGGCCTGCACAATCCCAGACATGCCGACCTTCTACAAGGCTGATGAAAAACTTATCGAAATCGCGCTTTCGTCCCCGAGTGATCAGTTCAAGATCTACAAGGGCCGAGTCGCAAGCGGAGACCAGTTCATCTGCACTAAAGAAGGCAAAGATAAAATCAAAGCCAACTGCGACCCGATGTGCGTAGAAATGGAGGGATGTGCCGTAGCTCATGCGTGTTTCGTGAACAACGTGCCTTTCATCATCATCCGAAGCATCTCGGACAATGCAGATGAAAATGTTTCAGTTGATTACTCCTTCAACAGGGAAACTGCCGCTAAAATCAGCGCAAATATCGTCTGCAACATCCTGAAAAATTACTAAGAAATTAATTAACTCTTTTTAAGAATTCATTTAGGTTCGTTTTTTAAAGTTGACTGCTCATTATTGTGCCCCTAAAATCAAGCCGATGAAGCAGTCTAAAAAATTTTCTACATTATTATGCGCCTTCATCATTGGCATTCTGCCTTTTGTCTTTCTTGGCTGTTCGCCGATGATCCAAGACTTTTCTTCTCTCGTTTTAAGTGATTCA
>JAILRX010000047.1 GCA_024697985.1 Treponemataceae bacterium
ATAAAAATGCCTGCTTACCAGATGGTACCGTAATTTAATTTCCTGATAAAAAACAAAAAAGTCGCCGAAAGCGTTATGCTCAAGGCGACTTTTTTGTTTTTTATCAGGAAATTAAATTACGGTACCATCTGGTAAGCAGGCATTTTTATTGATAACGATAATTCCATCAGAAATAGAATAGTTATCATAATTTCCGTCTTTAAGGTTAGCCGGATTCATACCGATTGAACAGTTGTCTCCGATTCTTGCATTTTTATCGATGATTGCTTTTTTGATCTTACAGTTCTTTCCGATACCAACGCAAGGAATCTTGTTTGCTTTGTTTTCAGCAATCTGTTCTTCATTTTCGTAATAGTCGGCACCCATCAAAAGAACTCCTTCGAGTTCGCAGTTTTCTCTGATTACAGATCGAATACCGATTACAGAACTCTTAATCTTTGAATCCTTGATGATACATCCTTCAGCCGTATTAACTTCGGTGAGGGTAGTATTCATGATCTTTGTGGTTGGAAGGTTTCGAGCATGTGTGTAGATAGGAGCAATTTCATTGTAGAAATCAACTTTTGGACTGTCTGTCGTAAGGTTGATTGCTTCTTCATAATAGCTCTGGATAGTTCCGATATCAGACCAATATCCATCGTAAATGTATGCGTTAACCTTGCTCTTTTTAAGCTGTTCCGGGATAACTTCCTTACCAAAGTCTGTGTAGTTGTTATCCAAAGCTTTTTCCATTGCATCAGCGTTGAAGATGTAAATACCCATTGAAGCAAGATATTCGCATTTTTCTCCGTGTGAATTGAGCTGAACGTTTTCTGTAATTCGCCAGTCTGACAAATCAACATCAGCAGCAGGTTTTTCGATGAAGTCAACGATCTTGTTGTTCTCATCAATTCTCATGATTCCGAATTCAGTTGCTTCTCGTCGTGAAACCTTTGTTGTTGCGATTGTGATGTCGGCACCTGAATCAACGTGCTGCTTCATGTATTTTTCAAGATCCATCTTAAAAAGCTGGTCTCCTGAAAGAATGATGTAGTGTGTTGGTTTCTGTGTCTTAAAGTGGATGAAGTTCTTTCGTACAGCGTCTGCTGTTCCTTCATACCAGCTTGAGTGTTCAAAAGTCTGTTCAGCAGCCAAAATTTCAACGAAACCTCGTGAGAATCGGTCGAAATTGTAAGAATTGCTGATGTGCATGTTAAGTGATGCAGAATTGAACTGTGTCAAAATATAAATCTGTTCAAAACCAGAGTTGATACAGTTTGAAATAGGAATATCTACGATTCTATATTTTCCTGCAAATGGAACTGCTGGTTTTGAGCGTTCCTTTGTCAATGGATATAGACGTGTTCCTTTTCCGCCTCCAAGAATCAATGATAAAACCTTCATAAAGCCTCCAAAAAAAAGTACCGCATTCAGTTGTTGAGAAGCGGTTTTCATTTCCATTAAAAAAAGTATAGGGCATAAGTTTGATTAACGCAAATTTATTTTTTTTCCTAAACAAAGATTTTTAAATACCGATAATTAAGTAAGAGTATTTAAGGCTCTTTAATGCCGGGTGGGCAAAAATTTTTGGGGGTAAAAAATGGTAAGAGGATGGTACACTGGCGCAAGCGGAATGAATGCGCAGCAGTATCGATTGGATGCGATATCCAACAACTTAGCTAACGTTGATACGACAGGCTACAAAAAGGACGTTGCTGTAAGCAAGTCTTTTCCAGAACTTCTTTTGCGAAGAATGAGAGATGACGGTGAGGGAGTGAACACTTTTGGTTCTTATGACGTAGCTCCTGTAATCGGGAAAGTTGGTCTTGGCGTTGAAACTAACGAAATCTATACAATTTTCGAACAGGGCTCTTTCAAGCAGACTGATTCGACAACAGATATGGCTTTGAGCGGAGAAGGCTTTTTTGCCGTTGAAACTGCTCATGGCGAACGATATACACGAAACGGAAACTTCATGATTGGAAAAGAAGGTTTTCTCGAGACAAAAGACGGCTACAGACTGATGGGAGAAAACGGACCTATCCAGGTTGGAGAAACAAAATTTACCATCAATCCTGATGGAATTATCTATTCAGCAGAAGACATGAGTGAAATCGACAGAATTAAGCTTGTTCGATTTGACAACGAAAGATATTTGAACAAACTCGGTTCAAGCCTTTATTCGGAAACACAGACTTCCGGAAGCGCTTATGTGGCAGAAGGAAACGAGAGACCTTCAGTTGTTCAAGGATACATCGAGACCTCAAACGTAAACGTTGTAAACGAAATGGTTCAGATGATTGAAGTAAACCGAGCTTATGAGGCAAATCAGAAGACGATTCAGGCCGAAGATACGATGATGAGCACGTTGTGGTCTAAGGTTGCAGTAGCAAGATAAGGAGTGACGAATGGTAAGAAGTTTATGGACAGCAGCTACCGGAATGAACGGTCAGCAGACAAATATTGATGTTATTTCAAACAACCTTTCAAACGTAAATACGACAGGTTATAAAAAGCAGCGAGCTGAATTTGAAGACCTTTTGTATCAGACGATGAAGACTGCCGGAACTCCAGCTACAGAAGACACAGTTACTCCAGTAGGAGTTCAGATGGGTACTGGTGTTAAAGTTTCATCAACTCAGAGAATGTTCAATCAGGGAAGCCTTCAGAGCACAGACAATACGACTGATTTGGCAATCGTAGGTGAGGGATTTTTCCGAGTTCAAAAATATGACGGAAGCTACGCTTATACTCGTGACGGTTCTTTCAAGGTTGATATGAACGGTCAGATGGTAAATGCCAACGGTCTTCGTCTTATGCCTGAAATCATCCTTCCGGAAAATTTTGACATCAACTCGCTCAACATCAGTGATGATGGTCGAGTAACAGTAAAGGTAGCAGGTTCAAACGATATTCTGGAAGTTGGTCAGATGGAAATTTACCGATTTGCAAATCCTGTAGGACTTAGCGCAAACGGTGACAACCTTTATACAGTTACAAACGCAAGTGGCGAGGCAATTGCTTCCCGACCTGGTTTTGAAGGAATGGGCGTTACAAAGCAGCGATTCTTGGAAATGTCAAACGTCAGCGTCGTAAATGAAATGGTTCAGATGATCGTTGCACAGAGAGCTTATGAATTCAATTCAAAAGCTATCCAGACAAGTGATGCAATGCTTTCAAGTGCCGTAAATCTTAAACGATAGTGTTTGAAAAATAAAATTGCTTAAATATGACAATTTTGTCAGAATTACATTGTAAAATATGACAAAATTGTCAAGTTTTACCCCTAAAAAATATGACATTAAATATGACATGCGTGTCAAGTTTGATGTCATATTTAATTTTAAACCTGAAAGACGCTATATTATCCTCTAAATTTCATCCTCATAAAAAACTTTTTCCTTTTCCTGTAAAGTCTTTTTCTTTAATTCCGAAAATTTAACTAGAGGTATTAAAATGACTATTTCACAGATGGCACAGATGAACACAATGAGTCTTGGAACCAATCCTTTGGCTGGAAGCTATTCTTCAATTACAGGAACTGATTCAGATAATAAGATCAGTGAGTTTCAGCGTCTTTTGGAAAGGGCAAATCAGGGCATTTCTACGACTCAGGTTTCAGATTCTGGCCGTCTCAACGGAGAATATACCTCATCCTTGTTGAACGACAGGGCATCAACCAGTGATAAAAATTCAAAACCTCAGGGTTTTGCTGCAAATAGCGCCTCAAATTCTTCTGTAAAGGGCAATATCGACAGGACAAGCAAGCTTTACGAAAAGTCAATGGAACTTGAAAACTTCTTTGTTAAGATGATGCTTTCTTCGATGAGACAGACTGTGCAAAAATCCGGTCTTGGTGGAAACGACGGATATGCTGCCAAAATGTACGAAGATATGATGTACGACGAACTTTCCGTTGCAATGACTAAAAATGCAGGCTTCGGTCTTGCAGATCAGATCTATCTGAGCCTTGCCGGAACCGACAAATAGGTTTCCTCCGCGCGCCTGACGCGTCCGCCTCATTTATTCGCGCTCGCCTCAAAGGCCGGCCATCAATCCGCGATCTTCCTTGTCGCCGACTTCTTTACAATCACTTTTATCTTTGTTAAAATCAATTTTATGAGTGATACATTTGAAGCCGCTGTTGAAATCAGCCGCAAAATCGAAGAAGATTTAAAAGTTAATCCAAAAAAATATCGTGTATTGACCGGTGACAGACCTACCGGCCGCCTTCATATCGGGCATTATTTCGGCTCGCTTCAGAACCGAGTTCGAATCGCCGAAATGGGAATTCCGACGATGATTTTGATTGCCGACTATCAGGTTTTGACTGACCACGACGCATATCAGGAAATCAGCCAGAATACAAAACAGCTGGTAATCGACTATCTTGCAGCCGGCATCAATCCTGAAAAACAGGATGTAATCATCTATCCGCACAGTTATGTACCAGAATGCAATCAACTGATGATTCCGTTCCTTACTCTGGTTTCAAATGCTGAACTCAGCCGAAATCCAACCGTAAAAGAAGAAATCGAAAGTGCAGGGCTTAAAAATGTAAATGCCGGAATGTATACTTATCCTGTTCATCAGGCCTGCGACATCCTTTTCTGCAAGGGAAATGTAGTTCCTGTCGGAAAGGATCAGCTTCCTCATCTTGAAATGACAAGAAACATCGCAAAACGTTTCAATAAAAAATTCTGCCTTGATGCAGGAAAAGAAGGTGTATTCCCTGAACCTCAGGCTCTTCTTTCAAAGACTCCTATGATTTTGGGTCTTGATGGAAGCCAGAAAATGAGCAAGTCACGTGGAAATGCCATCATGCTAAGTGCCACAGAAGATGAAACTGCAAAACTCATCAAAAAGGCAAAGACTGATGCCGAAAGATTCATCACTTATGAACCTGAAAGAAGGCCGGAAGTTGCAAACCTTTTGATGCTTATTTCACTTTGTACCGGTGAAGAACCGGAAGCTATTGCCGCAAGAATCGGTGATGGCGGTGGCGGAATGCTCAAGTCAACTTTGACAGAAGCTTTGAACGAAAAACTTCGTCCTTTACGAGATGAAAGAGCACGTCTTGAAGCAAGTCCTGATTACATCAGACAGGTTTTGCTTACAGGAAGCCAGAAAGCCCGTGAAATCGGAATTAAGACGCTCGAAGAAGTTCGCGAGAGAATGAATATGGTGATTTAACTGAGTTGATTATTTGCCTTCAACGGCGATTTTCAACAAGGTTTTCTTATCGTTGAGTTCGGGATTGTCCAGGACCTTTTCCAAAAGAAGGTTCAGGGTGGTCCCGATTTTTTTTCCTTCCGTTATGCCGCTTTTCATCAGGTCATTTCCGTTTACAGCAAGATTTTTCAGGGTGAGGGCATTGTCGCTTTCAAGCTCTTTTTTGATCCTCGTTT
>JAILRX010000066.1 GCA_024697985.1 Treponemataceae bacterium
GCATTTACAGCAACCACAAGAAGCAAAAGTACGACAGCCGTTGCAAAGGCCTGATTCGTGTGCAAACCTTCACTGCTCAAAACATACATGTGGATTGCAAGCGTTCGGCCGCTCCCCAAAACGTTAGTAGGAATCTGGGCAACAGTTCCTGCCGTATAAACCAAGGCTGCACTTTCTGCAACAATTCGTCCGGTTGCCAAAATGATGCCGCTCAAAATTCCAGGCATTGCTGAAGGCAGGACAATCGTAAAAACAGTCCGCAGTTTCCCGGCTCCAAGTCCAAAACTTCCCTCTCGATAGGTATCGCTTACATCAAGGAGGGCTTCTTCTGTCGTCCTCATCACTGTAGGCAAAATCATTATCGCAAGTGTGAAAGCTCCTGCCAAAAGTGAATAGCCCCATCCAAGTGTCGTTACGAAAAATATCATTCCGAAAAGTCCGTAAATGATTGAAGGAATACCTGTCAAAGTTTCAGTGGTGAGCCTTACAATCTTTACGAAACGGTTTCCTTTTTTTGCATATTCGACAAGATAAATCGCAGAACCGATTCCAAGCGGGCAGGCTATCAAAAGTGCGAGAACCGTTATGAAAAGCGTGTTTACTATAGCCGGCATTACAGAGCAGTTGTCGCTCGTATACTTAAAACTGAAAAGTTCTGGTTTTAGGTTTGGAATTCCTTTGATAAGGATATAGCCCAAGATAAATGCCAGACTTCCGATTGTAAGAAAGGCACAAAAATAGACCAAATATCGCACAAGGCTGGATCTCATATTTTCCCCTTGTTTTTGATTGCGTTAAACGAAATGTTTATCAAAAGAATAAAGACGAAAAGCACGACTCCCGTTGCAATCAGAGCATCCCTGTGAAGGTCTGCAGCATAACCCATTTCAATTACAATGTTGCTGGTCAAAGTCCTGATTCCTTTGGTAAGACCTTTTGGCATTCTGGCCTGATTTCCGGCTACCATAACGACGGCCATCGTTTCGCCAATTGCGCGACCGATTCCTAAAATCATGCCCGCTGAAATTCCGCTTTTTGCAGCAGGTACTGTCACAAGAAAAACAGCTCTTTCATGACTTGCACCAAGGGAGCGTGCTCCTTCATAGTAAGACTGAGGAACCGCATTCAAGGCACTTTCAGAAACACTGATGATCGTAGGTAAAATCATTATGCCAAGCAAAATCATCGCACAAAGCATTGAACTTCCCGTACCGCCAAAAACCGCTCGGATTGCAGGAACCAAAATCATCAAGCCAAAAAAGCCGTAAACAACGCTTGGAATTCCTGCAAGCAGGTCAACGGCAGGCTTCAGGATTTTATGAAGTCGAGGCGGACAAAACTTTGAAAGAAAGATTGCCGTCATAAGACCTATTGGACCGCCAATCAAGACAGCGCCTGCTGTAACATAGATGCTTCCCAAAATCATCGGAAATATTCCGTATAAATCATTTCCCGGTTTCCATTTTGTTCCACAGACGAAATCCAAAAACCCGATTTTTTTGATGGCCGGAATTCCATTTACGAACAAAAAGAAACAAATCAAAACGACCGCCAGAATCGAAAAACTGGCGGCTAAAAGGAAAATGATTTTTGCAAACTTTTCCCTTTTTTTCATTATTTGATTATCTCACTCCATTTTGTTGTTTTTCCGGTAAAAATCTTTTCTACCTGAGTTTTTTCCATGTTGTCCACAGGATTGTCATTGTTGACTACAACCGCAATTCCATCAATTGCAATAGTGATTTCCTTTGCACCCTTGGCCTTTTCAGAAGCTTTAATTCCACGGCTTGCCATTCCAAGATCACAGTTTCCATTGAGGGCATTTGCAACACCAGTCGTAGAGTCAGAAGTCTGAAGTTCAATGTTCACGTCAGGATTTACCGATTTGTAAGCTTCGATGAGTTTTTCCATTACCGGCGAAACAGAAGAAGAACCTGCAACTACAACCTTTCCGCTAGTTTTAGAAGCCTGATATGGTTTTACATTTGCAAGCGGGATGCACTTGTTGGCCTTGATGATATCCTGTCCTTCCTGACTTAAAATGAAGTTCAAGAATTCATTTGCTGCAGGATTTCTCTGAGCAAGACCGTCTTTTACTGCAACGTTGAAAGGTCGGCTGATTTTGTAAGAACCGTTCTGGATGTTTGCAACGCTTGCTTCAACTCCGTCAATTTTGAGGGCCTTCACGCTGTCGTTCAAAGAACCGAGTGAAATATAACCGATTGCCGATTTGTCACCAGCAACACTTGTCATCATAACCGCAGTTGAATTTGTGATTGAAGCTTCATCACTTGTGTAATCAACTTTTTTGCCGCTTTCATCTTTCTTTTCAATTCCGAAAATTTCGATAAAAGCGCCTCGAGTTCCACTTCCCTCTTCACGGCTCAAAACATTGATTGAAGAATTTGGATTGAAGGCTTTTGATTTACAGCCTGTCATAGTCGTTGCAACCATTGCCCCGATAAGAACTGATGCCAAAGCAATCTTTGACAATTTTTTAAGATTAATTTTCATAAGTATCTCCTGTAAATTTGATTTACTGTCTTTACTCTACAGGAGATGTGTTAAATCACTGCTTAATTAATGTTAGATTTGTGTAAAATTAATAAGACTAAAAGGTAACCGTGAAAGTTGATCCCTTGCCTTCTTCGCTTGAAACAAAGACTTTTGCATCATGATATTTTGCCGCATGTTTAACAATTGAAAGACCGAGCCCTGTTCCGCCGTTCTGTTTAGATCTGCTCTTGTCGATTCTATAAAAGCGTTCGAAAATTCGCTCCTTTTCGTTTTCAGGAATTCCGATTCCAGTATCTTTTACGCTCAAGACAACCGGCTTTCCATCATGAATAGTGACAAATATTTTTCCGTCTTCAATATTATATTTAATGGCATTATCGATTAAATTATAGACCATCTCATAAATTACTGGCCTGACACCCTTAATGATTCCCCTGTCGCCTGAAAAGTTTATTTCGACATTTTTTGTCATGGCGCTGGCCTTTAGAGTTTCAATCGCTTCAAGACACATGTCCTTAAGACAAAGATCTTCCTTTTCCATGTAGATGGATTTTTCATCCAGTTTGGAAAGTTTAATGATGTCATCAACAAGAATAATCATTCTCTGGCTTTCATCATAAATCGTTTTGGCAAAATCCTTTGTTGTTTTCTCGTCTAAACCGCCGTTTTTCATCAGTTCGGCAAAACCGCTTATACTCGTAAGCGGAGTTTTAAGTTCGTGACTCACATTAGCACTGAACTGCTGACGGAGTTCTTCCCGCTGGGATTTTTCAAAATTTTCCTCACGGATTCTTTTCGTCAAAGGCTTAAGTTCCTCGTAGACGCTTTGGTCATCAGGATCATCAAGATTTATTTTATTTAAAGGTTCTGTTATTTTTTTACTGATAAAAGAAGCTGAAAGTCCTGATATTATTACTGCAATAACAAGCACAAACAAAAGAAGCTGACTCATTCCTAAAATCAAAACCCAAACTGAATGCTGGTCGCAGCTGATTCTTAAAACGTCACCCGAAGAAAGAAGTTTTGCAAAATACAAAGTCTTTTCGGTCATGGTCGAAGAATAGCGGGATACTTTCGAACTTCCTTTATTCAAGGCATCTAAAAATTCCCGACGAAGTCCATGATTTTCCAGTGAAGTTTCATCAACTTTATTATCAAAATAAACACTGC
>JAILRX010000069.1 GCA_024697985.1 Treponemataceae bacterium
ACAGAACGAATACTTTATTACACAGGAAAAATACATAAAATCGGCGAAATTGATGATGGCGCCGCTACAATGGACTGGATGCAGCAGGAGCAGGATCGAGGAATTACGATTCAGAGTGCCGCTACAACGACTTATTGGAAAAACCATCAGATTAACATCATCGACACTCCCGGCCACGTTGACTTTACGGCCGAAGTTGAACGAAGTCTTCGTGTTTTGGATGGAGCCGTTGCCGTTTTGTGTGCGGTAGGCGGTGTACAGCCTCAGACAGAAACTGTATGGAAACAGGCTGATGAATACAATGTTCCTCGAATCTGTTTCGTAAACAAGATGGACCGAATGGGTGCTGATTTTGAAGGTGCAATGAATGACGTGCACGAAAAATTCGGTGCGACTCCGGTGGCTGTCCAGCTTCCAATCGGAAAAGAGAATAATTTTGAAGGCGTAGTCGACCTTATCAAAATGAAAGAATATCGTTTTGACCCAAATGATGAAGGTGAAACGGTAATCGAAAGTGAAATTGCTCCAGAACGTCTTGATGAAGCTAAAGCCTGGCGAGATAAAATGATAGATACTGTTGCAAGTTTTAATGATGATCTTGCAGAACTTTATCTTATGGGAGAAGAAATTTCCAACGAGCAGATCATGGCAGAACTCAGACGTGGAACCATAGCACGTGACTTTGTTCCATTCCTTTGCGGTTCGGCAAGAAAAAATACGGCCGTTCAGCCTTTGATCGATGCCATCGTAAACTATCTTCCAAGCCCTGACGAAGTACCTCCTGCAAAGGCAACTCATGTAAAAAAGGAAACTGAAGTTGAAGTTCCTTGTAATCCTAGCGGAACACCTTGCGGGCTTGTTTTCAAGATTCAGTACGACAAGGAAATGGGTTCATTGTGCTATGTTCGAATGTATTCTGGAAAAATCAAGCCGGGTGAACAGGTTTTCAACGTAGGAAAGAAAAAGAGAGAACGAGTAAACCGAATCCTTCGAATGCACTCAAATAAAAGTGAAGCCATGGATTGTGTTGAAGCAGGCGATATCGCAGTTTTCATCGGACTTAAACTTGCACAGACCGGTGATACAATCGGCAGTGAAGGAATGCCTGTCCTGCTCGAAAAACTTCATTTTCCTGAGCCTGTTATTTCAGTTTCAATCGAGCCTGAAACTCTCAGTGACCGGGATAAATTAAAGGAAACTCTTGATATTCTTTCCAAGGAAGATCCGACCTTTACATCAAAAGATGATGCAGAAACTGGACAGCTCATCATCAGCGGAATGGGTGAGCTTCATCTTGATGTTCTTGTTACAAGAATGAAGGATGATTTTAAGGTAAATGCCCGAGTTGGAAATCCTCAGGTAACATATCGAGAATCAATTACCTGTGCAAACGACCATACGGAAGTTTTCGACAAGGTTATCGGTGGAAAACAGAACTGTGCAAAAATTACCTTGCACGTTGAGCCGAATCAGAATTCAGGAAATACATACACTTGCAATGTTAAAAAAGGTGATATTCCAGGCGAGATTTTTGATTCCATCCAGAGCGGAATTACAAACTCATTCGGTTCGGGAATCCAGTACGGCTATCCTTGCTGTGATATCGCAGTAACAGTAACTGATATCCAGTATGATCCGCTTACAGCTTCAACTTTTGCATTCGAAGCTTGTGCCGTTCAGGCCTTTGACGAAGCTTGCCGAAAATCAAGTCCTGAACTTCTTGAGCCTGTTATGAATGTTGATATTTTAAGTCCTGTCGAATTTGTCGGAGATGCGATGAGCCTTGTCATTCAGAGGGGCGGCATCATTCAGAGTCAGGAGTCAAAACCAAGCACCGAAGTCATTCACGCTCAGGCACCAATGGCAAAAATGTTTGGTTTTTCAACCAGCTTGCGTTCGGTAACACAGGGAAGGGCCAGTTTCGGAATGGAATTCAGTCATTTTCAGGTTAAACCGGGAGGATTGAATAATTTCTAATGGCTTCATCAGTTGAACCGATAGTTAATGGCCCGAAACTCGTAATCAAGGGTGCTCGGGAACATAACTTAAAGAATGTTGATTTGGAAATTCCTCGAAATAAGCTTGTCGTTTTTTCCGGCCTTTCCGGAAGCGGAAAGAGCAGTCTTGCCTTCGACACGATTTTTGCTGAAGGCCAGAGACGTTACATGGAAAGCCTTTCAAGCTATGCCCGTCAGTTTTTGGGTACGATGGACAAGCCTGATGTCGATTTGATTGAAGGTTTGAGCCCTGCAATTTCAATCGAGCAAAAATCAACTAATAAAAATCCTCGTTCAACAGTCGGAACAATTACTGAAATCTACGATTACTACCGATTGCTTTACGCCCGAATCGGAAAACCTCATTGTCCAAACTGCGGCCGGGAAATTCAGGAACAGTCGATTGACCAGATTGTAGATGTCATCATGAGCTGGAACGATGGTACCAAAATCCAGATTCTGTCTCCTGTAATCCGTGGAAAAAAAGGTGAACATCAGAAGATAATTGATGACGCCAAGGCAAGTGGTTTTATCAGGGCAAGAATTGACGGCGTAATGGCCGATTTGGACGAAACGATAAAGCTTGATAAACAGAAAAAACATACGATTGAAATCGTTGTAGATAGAATAATCAAAAATGCAGATTCAAGAAGCCGAATTTCTGAATCGGTTGAGACTGCCCTTCAAAGTGCGAATGGAATCGTCCTGGTAAACAGACGAATCGAAAATCCTGATGGAAGCAGTTCTGAAGAAGAAGTCTTTTTCAGTCAGAAAAATGCCTGCCCTGACTGTGGTATTTCAATGCCGGAACTTCAACCTCGTCTTTTCAGTTTTAACAATCCGTTTGGAGCCTGCCCTGAATGTACGGGTCTGGGTGAAAAAATGGAATGGAGTATGGAAAAAATCCTTCCGGATGATTCTCTTTCGTTTAATGAGCGCGCTTTACCGTTTTTCAATCCTGACAGTGCATGGAATACTTCGGTTTTTCAGGCTGTAGCGGATGCTGCAGGCTTTAGCCTCGACACTCCGATAAAAGATTTGACAGAAGAACAGTTCAACTTTTTGTGGAACGGAAATCCTGATAAAAAACTTCACTGGATTTACAAAAAACAAAGCGGAGAAGGCTATTCAGAATACAACCGTCCTTGGATTGGAGTTCTTGCCGAAATGAAGCGCCGTTATGCCGAAGCCTGGGGCGATACTCAAAAGAAAAATATAGAAGAAAAATTCATGCAGATTTCGCCTTGTTCTTCCTGCCACGGAAAACGACTGAGACCTGAAGCCTTGGGAGTGACGGTCGGCGGAAAAAATATCTGGGAACTTTGCGAACTTTCAGTCGTGGACTCAATTGAGTTTTTCAAGAACCTGAAGCTTACTGAAAACGAAACTCAGATTGCATCTCAGGTGCTCAAGGAAATCCGCTCTCGGCTTTCTTTTTTGAACAATGTCGGCCTTGAATATCTGACACTCGAACGGGCTGCAGAAACTTTGAGTGGCGGTGAAGCACAGCGAATCAGGCTTGCAACACAGATCGGTTCTGCCTTGTGCGGCGTAATGTACATCCTCGATGAGCCTTCAATCGGACTTCATCAGCGGGACAATCAAAAGTTAATTGATACGCTGATAAATCTTCGTGATAACGGAAATACAGTTATCGTTGTCGAACATGACGAGCAGACCTTAAGGACTGCAGATTATCTTGTAGATCTTGGCCCTGGAGCAGGTGTTAACGGCGGTGAAGTCGTTGCCGCAGGAACTCCAGAATTTGTCGCAGGCGTCAAGGAAAGCGTAACGGGTCAGTACCTTGCTGGGACTTTGAAAATGGAAATCCCGTCGGAAAGGCGAAAGGGTAACGGAAACTTCATCAAGGTATGGGGTGCTTCCGAGCACAATCTTAAAAACATCAACGTTTCAATTCCTCTTGGAATGTTTACATGCATTACAGGTGTCAGTGGAAGCGGGAAATCAACCTTGATGAGCGATATAATTTATCCTGCTGTTTCCAACAAGTTGATGAAAACAAAATATCCTGTCGGTGAATGTGCAAGCATCGAAGGTATTGAATGCCTGGATAAGGTAATCAATATTGATCAAAGCCCGATCGGAAGGTCGCCACGAAGCAATCCTGCCACTTATGTCGGCGTTTTCGACGCAATCCGTGATTTGTATGCAAGCCTGCCTGATTCAAAGGCTCGTGGCTATCAAAAAGGTCGCTTCAGTTTTAACGTTAAGGGCGGTCGCTGCGAAAACTGTCAGGGTGCAGGACAGATCGTCATTGAAATGAACTTTTTGCCGGACGTTTACATTCAGTGTGAAGTTTGTGGTGGCAAACGGTTCAATCATGAAACTCTGGAAGTTCTTTATAAGGGTAAATCAATCAATGATGTTTTGAATATGACAATTGATGAGGCTTGCGAGTTTTTCAGTGCAATTCCTCAAATTTATAGAAAAATTTCTACTTTGCAGGCTGTCGGTTTGGGCTACATCCAGCTTGGACAGAATGCTCTGACTTTAAGTGGTGGAGAGGCGCAGCGGGTAAAGCTTGCAAACGAACTTGCCCGACCTGGAACCGGAAAAACTCTTTATATCCTTGATGAGCCGACAACAGGTCTGCATTTTGCTGATGTAAAGCAGTTGATGGGCGTAATTCAAAAGCTCGTCGATAACGGAAATTCCGTTTTGATGATTGAGCATAATATTGATGTCATCGCACAGGCAGATTATGTTATTGATTTGGGACCTGAAGGCGGAAGTGGAGGAGGAACAGTCATAACGACCGGAACTCCGGAAGAAATCTGTGAATGTGAAAAATCCTACACGGGAATGTTCTTGAAGGATGCTTTGAAAAAAGGTTGATTTAGTGCGTTTTAAAAAGTTACTTGCCTTGTTATTGCTGATGTCCTCATTTACGCTTTTCGCAGAAGAAACTAGTACTTCGACGACAGCTTCGAGCACGACTGCAACCGAGACGAGCGCGACTGCAACCGAGTTGTCCGCCTCGAGCAACGCGGACGCGACAGATGAATCCGGTACTGCGGACGCAACCACCGAGTCGAGCGCAACGGAAACGACGGAGTCGACCGCGACTGATTCGGATACAACTACAAAAAAGACAAGAAATAAAAAAAAGACTGAAGAAGAAACAACTCCAGAAACAAAATCCGCTTCAAAAACCGTAATCACGATTCTTTCCGCCCAGAAAACCGAATATGCGAAATCCGAAGAAGGAAATGACATCATCGTTCTTATTGGTTCGGTACAGCTATCCGTGGAACAGAACGGCACTAAAACCATCGTATCTGCAGACACCGTGACTTACGAAAGGGCACGACAGCGCCTTTATGCCGAAGGTTCTGTTGTCCTTGAAAAAATGTCTGGTACGACCGTTACAGAAACAATTACGGCCGATTCAATACTTTTCAATTCTGAAAATCAGGAAGGTGTCTTTAATAAAGGTCGTGTTACTCAAAACGACAGCGACATGATCAAGCTCGATTCTTCTTCAAGTCTTGTGGTAAGTTCAGATCTTTTTGCGCGATCTGCAACTGGCGTCATCGGGTTTAAGAACGGAAAACTTTCATTTTGCGATGAGGATGAGCCTCACTGGCTTATCAATGCGACAAGAATCTGGCTTTTGCCTGGAAATGAATTTGCATTTTTCAATGCGGTTTTTTCGGTCGGTTATATCCCGGTTTTGTACCTGCCATTTTTTTACTATCCGAAAGACGAAATGATTTTTAATCCGGTTTTGGGTTATGACGGACGAAAAGGTTATTATCTTCAAACATCGACCTATCTTATCGGACGAAAATCAACATCAACTACTGATGATGACGAAGATAACTTTTTCAGCTTTTTGAACACTTCATCAAATAAAAAACAGATTCGTGAAGGTCTCTTTCTTCACAATCTTGATGAGGATGAAACAAATTCTTCATCAGACTATCTTAGGATTTTGGGCGACTATTACACGACTCTTGGTGGAATGGTCGGTATCCAAGGTTCGTTTACGCCTGGAAAGGTGCTTACAGGACTCGATTTTTCTTTGCTGACAGGTTTTTCAAACACAATTTTCAAAAATTCGTACGGATATACGATTTATGATTCAGCAGATGATTATGCGACAAATTATGACAACGGATACTTTTTCGGTTATACGATTCCTTTCCGTTTTTATGGAAACCTCAAGGCTACGATTTCGTATTCTCCGATTTCTTTTACCTTGTCGATGCCGCTTTATTCGGATCCATATTTTGACAACGACTTTATTACAAGTAGAACAGAATCCATGAACTGGCTTTCAGTAATTACTGATGGTCTTACTGATGATGAAAGTACGTCAACTGTTGTTTCTGGTGTATCTTCATATACCTGGCAGGGAACTTTGAACGTCAATCCAAAAATTTCAGCCTTGAATCCATATATTACGACGTTGAACCTAAGCAATTTGAAGGCTTCTATTTTGTTCAATTCTACAACAAACACATCGCTTGAAGGAAACATCGCTAACTACAGTCCTAACCGAAAGTTCTATTATCCGGCACAGGTCGTTCCTGCAAGCGGTACCATAAATATTGCGGGAACCTTGTTTTCATATCCAGGAAAAACTACTTCATCAAGTAAGAAAACTGAAAAGGTTGAAAAGAATGGATTCGAGGACAAGTTTGTGACTCCAGATTTCTTGACGGAAAAAGAGGTTTCGGAAGAAAAGAACGCGTCCGAAGAACTGCCGGATAATGAAGAAAAGAACGCGTCCGAAGAACAGCCAGATGTTGAAGAAAAGAACGAGTCCGAAGAACAGCCAGATGTTGAAGAAAAGAACGAGTCCGAAGAACTGCCGGATGCCGAGGTACAAGCTGAAGATGAACTTGTCCTTTCTGCGCTTCCAGACCTTAAGGTCTCAAGCTATACGACTTCCACCAGTTCGACCATCAACTATAACCTTACTTATTCTATTGTACCGAACTTTGATTCTCTTATCGTCTATAACGAAAATAAGGTTTCATCTCCTGAAGAAATTGACTTCAGCGAGGAATATTTCAAGTCGACTTACTGGAAATTGTCAGGTACGGCTCAGCTTACAAGCAGTCTTTCCTTGTTTGACAGCATCCTTTCGCTTTCAAATAATTTTAAGTTTACGCCGGCCTATCAGGACCACCCTGTAATTTCAGAAGATTATTATACGACAGAAACAGAACGTCAGAAAATCACGTTGGCCGATTATTCTGCGTTCTCCATGAATTTGACAAACACTAATTCCATTGCAGTAAAACCTTTTGTTTATCTGCCTGTTGTTTACGATACGAATTTTTCTTGGAACTCCGTAATCCAGATTGTAGATACTGAATTTACAGGAACCTATGATGAACCTGAGTGGAACTACAAACTTCCTGAATGGGATGACGATGGAATTCCAACGCATAACCTTACTTTCAACCTTGTTTCTAAAGAGGATTCGTTCTCACAGACACTTTCTCTTGTTTCAACTTTGCCGCCTGTAACTTCCGAATATACGATGAAACTTGCACTGGTCTTTCCTTATGTTTCGCTTTCTGCTGAATCTGGTTTTACTCAGCTCGAAATAGACAGTGATGGGGATGGAGTAGTGGATTCAAGTTTTGAAAGCGGAACCTATTTTTATGACTATGAAGTCAAGCCAATCAAAGAATCCCTGTCGATGAGCTTTTTCGACAAGAAATTTACTGTATCACAGGCTTTCCAGTACAATATGGAAGAGAAGCATGCGACTTCCTTAAGCTTTTCACTTTCCGGATGGGGCGTTTCAGCTTCCTACACGATGCAGTACACACTGCCTTATACCCTTACAGAAGAAGATGGATGGGTCGCAGAAGACGAAAAGAAATTTTTGCCTTACACGGCTTCCCTTAAATATACTCTTCCTTCTCAAAAATACCGCTGGTGGAAAAACCGAATCATTTTTTCACCTGGATTCAATACATCGATTACTGCCGACTTGATTAAGCCGACCAGCAGTTATTTTCTTTTCAATCCGTCTTTCTCATTTGAAATTACGGATTTCCTCACGATTACCTTTGCATCAAGTTCCCGAAACGACGTAATTTTCAGATATGTTCAGAGCCTTTTTGATTATGAGGTTGAAATCCCTGGTGAAAAGAACATTTTCAAGGATTTGTGGTATTCATTTGATTTTGCCAACGTTGAAAACCGACAGAATTCAGGCTTTAAGATCAAGAGTTTTTCCATCAAGCTTACTCACGACCTTCATGACTGGAGCGTCAATTCTGAATTCTCAGTTTCGCCAAGGTTGATAACCGATGAATTCCCTTATCGATACGACTTTTCTCCATACTTCACGCTTTCTGTTGTATGGAAGCCAATGGAGAACTTCAAGACTCAGATTGAAGATGAATATGGTGAATTTACCCTTAATCCAGATTAATATTGAAAAATTCTCGATTATGGGGGATAATGTATATTTATGAACAAAGCTAAAAATCAGAATTCTTCAAACACCATGTTTGTTGAAAAGACGAAGATTAGAACTCCTCTGGAATATATAAAACAGAACTATATTGCGCTGATCATAACAGGCGTAACTTTGCTGGTTCTTCTGGTGATGACTTTCTTTGACGTTGCTACCAGGGAAACTGTTGCAAGTTTTGCACTCGAGGAATATCAGGTTGGACAAATTTCCGATAAAACTATCGTTGCTGATAAAACTCTTCCTGCAACTGAAGCCGATCCTATTTATATCGTAAAAGGTGAAAAAGTTATCCGAAAAGGATTCCCGATTACCGAAGAAGGATATGCCAAGCTCAAGAAGATTGCCGATTCTCCGACATACATTGATTTCAGAGCCTTTGCAAATGCGTTTTTGTATCTGCTTCTGCTCGTTTTCTTTGCATTGTTTTTGTATTCAAGCTACATGATGGACAGAAAGGTAAAGCCGAAGGAAATGGTTTTTTTGGCAGTTTCATACGTCATCGTGTATACAGTCTGTCTTTTTATAAAAAAACTGCCGGCCTTCTATTCTCAGTTTTGTCTGGCAACTGTAATTCCTTCAACTTTTTTCGTAATTCTTGTTACGATTTTGTTTGATTCAAAAAGCGCGCTCAGATTTTCGATTCTTATTTCACTCGGAATCTTTTTTGCCTGTTCTTTCAGACCTGTTCCTTCGATTTTCCAGCTCGCTTCAAGCATAACAGCTATCCGTGTAGTCAGAAAGACTGAAAAACGAACAGACATGGTTTTCGCTTCGATTTTGCTTTCAATACTAAACGTAATCTATCTTTTCGCCCTTTCAATTATCGTAAGTGACGAAACGGAATTTTCGATAATCTATCTTCTTTACGTTGCTGCAAACGCCCTTATTTCAGGAATTTTTGCACTCGGATTTTTGACACCGCTTGAACTTATGCTCAATACGGCTTCAGTTTTCAGATTGATGGATCTTTCGGATACCAACAGTTCTCTCATGAGAAAGATGATGATTACCTGTCCTGGTACTTACAACCATTCTCTTATGGTCGCTACTCTTGCAGAAAATGCCTGCAATGCAATCGGAGCGAATTCGCTTCTGGCACGAGTCGGCGGTTACTACCACGACATCGGTAAAACTGATATTCCTGAATACTTTGTTGAAAATCAGCAGGGACAGAATCCTCATAACGAATTGAATCCACGTTTAAGTTATTCGATAATTAAAAGCCACGTAAAAAAGGGTATTGAAAAGGCAAATCAGATGCGCTTTCCTCATGAAGTGGTCGACATAATTGCCAGTCATCACGGAAATGACCTGATTAAGTTTTTCCATTACAAGGCTGAACAGTCTGAGGAACACGACATTCCTCTCGAAGAATTTTCATATCCAGGACCACTTCCTTCAAGTAAAGAAGCTGCGGTCGTAATGCTTGCAGATACAGTTGAAGCTGCCTGCAAGACTCTGGAAAAACCTTCGTACGAGAGGCTCGAAAAGTTCATCCATACCCTTGTCATGGCAAAGCTTGAAAACCATCAGCTTGATGAATGTCCCCTTAAGTTCAGCGATTTGGACATAATTGAAAAATCTTTCGTTAACATTCTTGCAGGTTACTATCATTCAAGAATTAAATATCCGGATCAAAAAGATCCTGACGCACAGAATCCTTCTGAAAAGGCAATCCCAGCACCTTCAGTTGAAAACGATAAAAAAGATGCTGAAAAAAAAGAATCAAAAGCCGAATCTGAGGATAAGAAAGAAACTAAAGATAAGGTGCGCAAGAAGAAGGGTAAAAATGAAAAATAACATTCTTGTGAAAGCCGAAGAAGTTGACCTTCCGGAATGGACTGATAAAGTCGAGGATTTTTTACTTTCTGTAATGGAACTTACCAATGCAGAAAATCAGGATATTTCAATTTGCTTTTGCAGCGATGATTTCATCAAAAATTTGAATTCTCAGTACAGACAGATTGATGATCCTACTGACGTGCTTTCGTTCGAACTTGGAACAGAATACGAAGGTGAAGAAGGGGAAAATCGTTTTTGCGCAGGCGATATTGTAATTTCACTTGCCGCTTTGGAACGAAATACTCAGAATTTTTCGGTTACAATTAACGATGAACTGAAAAGACTTTTGGTTCACGGTTTCCTGCATCTTGAAGGCTACGATCACGGACAGTTCCACATCGGAAAAGACGGTGCGATTCTGGACGAACAGGAAAATGTTCCTGTTTACAAGGACCTTGATGAAAATTTCAAGGCCGAATGTGATATGCTGATTTTGCAGGAAGAAATTTTATATAAATTAAGTGATAAAAAAATTATAGAATAAAGGGTTTTGCATGGGGTTATTCGGCTCAAAAATATCTAGAAAAAAAAGATCTTCTTCAGAAATTGATCTGGAGACGCAGCTTCAGGAAGAAAAACAGGACATGATTCAGGGAATCGAAGATTTGCCAAAGACTTCTGTAAAGGAAGTTATGGTTCCTCGAATCGACGTAGATTTTCTTTCTGTAAATACAGATTCTGATGAACTTTATCAAAAAATATCTGAAAGCGGACATTCTCGTTTTCCGGTTTACCGCGATTCAATCGATAATGTTGTAGGTGTGCTTTACGTCAAGGATATCATCAAGGTCATCGCAAAAAATGAAACACTCAATCTTGAAAAACTGATAAGAAAACCATTTTTCGTTCCCGAATCAAAGCGAATCGACTCGCTGCTTCGTGAATTCAAGCGACGTCATGTTCATATAGCAATGGCAATTGACGAATACGGCGGAATCAGTGGAATCGTTTCAATGGAGGACATCATCGAGGAAATCGTCGGTGACATTCAGGACGAATTCGACAACGAGCACGAGGACATTATTACCGTAACAGACAAGATGTGGCTTGTAGACGGCAGAATCAATCTTTCAGACTTGAACGAGCAGATCGGTTCAGAATTCCCGGTTGATGATTTTGATACTTTGGGCGGATTTGTCTTCGATCTTTTTGGAAAAATTCCAGTAAAATTTGAAAAGGTTTCTTGGAACAATTTTGATTTTATCGTTCAGGATATGGAAGGTCATAGAATCAATCTTGTAAAAATCATTGATAACGACAAGGCAGAACAAGAGTAATTATATGAAAAAACTATTAATTTCGTTAGTTTCAGTTTTATGTTTTACCGCATTAGCTTTCAGTGCTGATTTGACCAGTGCAACAGAGCATTACAACCGCGGAAAGGAACTTCAAAGCCGATATCAGTATCTTGGTGCCATAGAAGAATATCAGGAAGCTCTTGCTAAAAATCCGAATTATTCTGTCGTATGGTTTTCCCTTGCTGAATGCAACTACGAAATGAACGAATATGCCTATGCCCTTGAATGTCTGGACAACGCTGAAAAAAACATGAAAAACAGCATCGACATTCTGCGTCTGAAAGGATTTTGCTATATCGGACTTGGCCGGACAGAAGAAGCCTATCAGGCTTTTGAAAAGATTTTGTCCACAAACCCAAATGACGTTGAATCAATGTTCGGACTTGCAAACCTTAAGATTCTTGAAGGTTCTTATTCATCAGCAGAAAGTTATTATCTTGAAGCCTTGACCCGTCAGTCATCGAACAAAAAGGCTTTGCTTTCTCTTGCCCTGGTCAGCCTTCAGCTCGGTAAAAAAGAGCAGGCTATGGATTTTATGAACAAGGCCATCAAGTTCCATAGCGAAGAAAGTCAGGTTTACTATTTTGCTTCCTACATCAAGCTTCAGAACGGAGATTTGCAGGAAGCTGAGAGAAACATCAGGATTGCTCTTGATCTTGATGCTCAGGATGAAAATTCGAATGCACTTTTGTCTTACATACTTTATCAGCAGGGAAAATTTTCCAAGGCTCTTGAAGTCTGCAATAAGCGCATAGAAATAAATCGAAACAACAGTCTTGCCTGGTATCTTAAGGCACTCTGTTCCTACAAATTGAATAAAAAAGACGATGCCGTAAATGCTTTGGAAACAGCCTTGAAGATAAATCCTCAGGATGAAGTTGCCCGAAGTGCGGCCGAATACATAATCTGCAAGGATTATCCTGTTGAAGCTGAGGTCCGACTTCCTTACGCAGCCTATCATGCTGAAAGTGCAAGGGAAGCGGTCGAAAGATTCAATACAAACCTTGCTCTTTCTGAATATATCAGGACCTTGAAACTTAATCCTTATGACAGGGATGTAAGGCTTTTATATGCTGACTGGCTTTTGGATTTTGGCTTCCCTGAGTATTCGCTTGAACAGCTCAAATTCATAAAGGACCAGGGAAAATCAGATCAGGTTCTGGATGAAAGAATCGAATCCTACGACTCATATCTTGGCGAAACTCTGGGGCAGAAGTGGAATGTAGATCCATTGCTTTTGGAAAAAAACAGGGTTTCAATCGGTTTTTATTATTACAAGGATGAATATTCCATCCTTCACGCGGATTCCACTCAGTTTACGGCACATCTTCTTAAGGATGCCTTTGATGCCTATCCTTATTTTGACATCAGTTTTAACGAAAAGAGCATGAATTCCTATTCGGAAGTTTTCAAAAATGCCAGAAGCAATAAATACGATTACTTTGCTGTCGTTCATTTTGATGAAACGGAACGAGAAAATTCCATCAATGTGGAACTCTATTCTACAAAAACTGGAATTTCCTGCCAGAAATGGACCTGCTACAGAACCGGAAATAAAAAACTTCAGGCCGCAATCCAAAAAATTTGTGAATCGATGGTTGCATCCTTTGAAATCCGAGGAAAAATCATCGACAGAAAGGCAAATGACGTTTTGGTTGACCTTGGAAGCCGCGACGGTGTTACCAAGGACAGTCAGTTTCTGGTTGTCAAAAAAGGCATGATTAAGCCTGCGGAAACAAAAACTACTTTCGTTCACGAAAAGGAAAATGAGCTCGGCACGATTACAATCACGGATTTAAGTGAAGATTTGTGTGCCGGACAGTTCAGACAGTTCGGCTATTACGACAGAATGAATGTCGGCGATGAAGTAGTGATTATCCTCAAGGAAGACGCTGAAAAGCGGCACTCGGAATTCAATCCAAACGAATTGATTCAACCGGGCATGACTTCTGAATTTTCACAGCTTTTGAATTCAATCCGCTAAGATAAGGCAAGTTTAGAAATCTAATTTTTTTATCATTGCATTTTAAGGGAGTTTAAAACCTCATCAATCCATTCATGTGATTCGATGGGGCAAACTTTCTGGCTTTTCATAAAGGCAAAAATTGCGTTTTTGCTGTCACCCTTATAGTAATAAATCTGTCCAAGATAAAAATACGCCCTGCAATATGTGTCTTCGGTTCTGTTTATTTTCAAAAAATCATTGAGCTGCTCAAGCGCCTTGTCCCATTCAGATTTTTTCAGATAATTGTTGACGATTGTACTCAAAAGATACTGGTCTCCAGTTTCAGGTTTAACATCCTCAGGAAGAATCTGGATAGGTTTTGCTGAATCAGCCTTTTTTGTGTAGGAGAATTTCTGAGCTGTTTTCAAATCTGCAGGATTGATGTTCTTTTTTTCCATGTTTGCATCTTCAAGTTCGTTAAGATATGGAAGCGGAACAAGTTCACGTTCATTTTCAGCCGTTTCTACGTGACCTTCTTTTTTTGCAATTGTGTCATTTCGTTTTTCTTTAACGAGCGGAGTTACTGCGATGACTGTTGAATTGACCATCGGGATGATGATGTCAAATTCTTCGCCCTTGACGTTTTTTGTCGTGACGCAGTAGTAATAGCTTTTTTCAAGGTCGGTTACCACGTCATTGTATCTTGTGTAGCGGCCGGTTAGCACGATAATCGGCTCGAGGTCTTTAATACTTTCTTTTGTAATCTGTTCGTTTGAGCGGTAGATGTTAAAGGCCACTATGTTGTTTTTTGAAGGAATTTCCCAGGTCAATTCGATAGTTGCCTGAGTTGGAGTTTTGGATTTAATCTTTGTTTTTAGGGAAGAAATTGATGAAGAAACTGAACTCTGTGCAAAAATCACTGAGTGAATCATCAAAATCAGGGTAAAAATAAATATTATCTTTTTCATACATATATATAATGCTTCAATTTTTTTGATTTGACAAGCATTGTCGATTATTTTATTCTTATATATCTTTAAATTATAAGGGGATTTTTTAAATGCTTGAAGATTACAAAATGCCAATATCTGATTTGAAATCAGAAATCTTAGATGTTTGGGGGCGTCTTTGACGTCTCTACGATAGAGAAAAAAATAGCCGAAAAAGAAGAACTTTCCGGTCAGAGCGGTTTCTGGGATGACCCGGCAAAAGCCGAAAAAGTAATGACCGAAATCAAATCACTTAAAAATCGAATCGAGCCTTGGCGCGAACTTATCCAGAAAATGGATGACATTTCAACCTTGTATGAACTTGCCGTAGAAGGTGATGATGCTTCACTTGAAGAAGAAATTTCCAGTGAACTTGCCGCCGCTCAAAAAACTTATGAAAATTTAAGTATCCTCAACCTGCTTTCTGATGAAGTTGATAAAAACGGATGCTTCCTTACGATTCATGCAGGGGCCGGCGGAACTGAAGCCTGCGACTGGGCGTCCATGCTTTGCCGAATGTATTCGCGCTGGGTTGAACGACGTGGTTTCAAGATGGAAGTTGTTGATGAACTTGAGGCAGAAGGTGGCTTGAAATCTGTAACTTTACAGATTACCGGTGATTATGTATATGGGTTTCTGAAAGGTGAGGCTGGAATTCACAGACTTGTCAGAATCAGTCCGTTCGATTCAAACGCAAGACGTCATACATCATTTTCAAGTGTATACGTCTATCCGATTTTGGATGATACGATCGAAGTTGAAATCAGACCGGAAGATTTGCGAGTTGACACTTACCGATCAGGTGGCGCAGGCGGTCAGCATGTAAACAAGACTGATTCAGCCGTACGATTTACGCACCTTCCAACAGGTATCGTTGTAGCCTGCCAGACAGAACGAAGCCAGATCATGAACAGGGCAACCGCAATGAGCATGTTGAAGGCCAGACTTTACGAATACTATAAGGCCGAAAAAGAAAAGGAAAACGCTAAGTTTGCCGGAGAGAAAAAAGACATCTCTTGGGGAAATCAGATTCGTTCATACGTTTTCTGTCCTTATACGATGGTAAAGGACCACAGAACCAAGTGTGAGACCGGAAACATCAGCGCCGTAATGGATGGTGATATCGATCAGTTCATCGAATCTTTCCTTGCTGCAAAATGGAAGGGTCTTCCAATGGGAGATGACGAGGAATGAAAAAAAGACAAATTCTAATAGGTTTGTCTATCATATTTTTATTTTCTCATGTATACGCTGCTGACTGGGTTGTAGCCGCTTCAAAATTTGAAGTAGAAGCTCCGTCTTCAGCGTCCGTTTCCGAAACGGAAACCCTCGATAATCTTGCTTCCCAGATTCCTTCCTTGATTCTGGGATTCATTCCGCAGGGAATTTACAGAACCGTTCATCCAGAAGAAGTTTTTGAACGGGATCTTTATGTTGTCAGAAAAAATAAGCAGTCTCAGTTCGATGCCCTTCATACGGCAAGAGTGAACCGGGACTCGCTGATTTTTTCGTATTCAAGTTTTGAACTGGATAAAAAAAAGAAAGAATCTGAAAACTCGATGAAATCAATTTTGGAAAAGATTTCAGATTATGAACAGGAAGAAAAAGAGCTTGTCGAACAGTTCAATAAGGAACGCAAGCGCAAAAAAAACACAATCGAAAAGGTTGCGATTTATAAAAACGACAATACGAAGCTTTATGAGGCCAAAAATGGTGTTTTTTCGCTGAAGGATATTGATTCAGCCTTAATCCGTGGCTTGATACGCGGAAAAATCATCTACAACAACGGCTTTTTGAAAGTTGAATGTACTTTGACACATTATCCGCAGAATGTGCTGCTTTCGACTCAGGTTGAAATCGGGGCAATAGGTGAATCAGAAATTATTGCAAAGAGCCTGATGAACAGCCTTTTGCCATCAATCATAAATGACCAGCTCGTAAACATTGATCTTCTGGTGTTTCCAAAAGAAGCCGGAGACAGGTCTACGATTTTTATCGAGGACATGGTCTATCACGGGTCTGCAATTTCTGCGACCTTTACATCAGGAAAACATACGATTCGTGTCGAGTCTCCGGATTACGATACCTGTTATTTCAATATGGAATACGAAGCGGGAAAAGATAAAATCATCACCATCAATATGACTAAAAAGAGTGATTCAGAACTTTATTTCGTTCCGGCTGAAACCGATAAAAATCCGGAAATTTTCTTAAATACCGTCGCTTACGGACATTCTCCGCTGATTGCCCGAGTTTCGGACAAGACCGTTTTGGGAGAATCCATCAATTCGAAGGGGGACAGCTCCTATTTCATTTTGAAAAACGGCATTTCGATGGAATACAATTCCGATTATGATCCTTCACAAAAGCAGATGGCTCTGGTTCACATCGCAAGTCCGAAGGAAAACCTCGAAAAACGAATTGACAGAAGCCGAAAGCGAATGTACTGGTCCTACGGCGGTTTGATTCTGACCGTTCCAATTTATTATTATTTCAGGGGAATGTCAGACTTGGTTGAAGTTTCTGAAGCCATGACCGGTGTCTCTCAGACATCAGTTTTTGCTCTTGGTGAAACGATTTCAGGTTATGTTTTGATTGGAGCGGGTGTAAACTTTTTGACGCAGCTCATCATCTATCTTGTAGATGCTAACCGTGTAATTCCAAAGGTAATTGAATCAGAACCGGTAAATGAGCAGCAGGTCGATGAATTGAGAAAAGAAAACGATTTTGCCGTCAAGGAACTTCCTGAAGGCGAAGAACCTGCCCCTGATTCACCGGCTCCACCGGCACCTGATGAAACGGGCGAAGAAGAAATTGATATGAGTGAATATTCTCAAGAAGAGCAGGAAGCCGCTCTTAAACAGATGCAGGAAATGCAGGAACTTTTAAAGAAGATGTCCAGCGAAGAAAACGCTGATAAACAATAAATTTTAATAAAGGATTTTTTTATGGCTAAACTTACTTTTATGGAAAAACTCAGAAAATTGTTCGGAATAAAATCAAAATACGACGAAGAGTTTTTTGAAGAACTTGGTGATACATTGATTGAAAGCGATATTGGTGCAAAGCTTGCATTCGATATCGTTGATCAGCTTGAAGAAGAATGCAAAAAAGAAAAGATCTTTGATGAAAATCTTATCGTGCAAAAGTTGAAGGAACTGCTTACGCCTTGTGTTTTGCAGACCCGTCTTGAACCTGTAAAAGATAAGGTCAACGTTTATCTGGTTTTGGGTGTAAACGGCGTTGGAAAGACGACTTCTGTTGCTAAAATGGCTGCCTGGTTTGCAGACAAATATTTTGGTTCAAAAGACGATGTCATAATGGCCGCTTCCGATACTTTCAGGGCAGCAGCAATCGACCAGCTCAAGTTCCACGGAGAGAAAACGGGCATTCGAGTTGTCGCCCATCAGGATGGATCAGATCCTTCTGCCGTAGTTTTTGATGCGATTCAGGCCATGTCTTCAAAAGGAAAGGGTCTTGTTCTTGCTGATACTGCAGGCCGACTTCACAATAAGGAAAATTTGGTAAAGGAATTGCAGAAAATTGACAGGACTATTTCTCAAAAAGTTGATAAGGACTGTTACAAAAAGATTCTTGTTCTTGATGCAACGACCGGTCAGAACGGTTTAAGACAGGCTGAAGTTTTCAATGATGCCGTAGGACTCGATGCCGTAATCCTTACAAAATTTGACTCTACTGCAAAGGGCGGAATGGTCGTAAGCCTTGGAAAAGAGCTTTCAATTCCGGTTGCCTTTGTCTGTTTTGGTGAAAAATATCCTGATATCGATGTTTTCGATTCAGAAAAATATATGAAAGAACTGTTAGGTTAAAAGGAATTTTTCGTTTTGGCACTTTTCTGTAAGAATTTTAGTTTGAAAAGAAAGTTTCTCATTTTTGCGTCACTTGTTGTGATGTTGATGGCTCCTTCTCTTAGTGCCAAGACGATTCTCGAAGAAGATTTCCATGATTTTTTCCCGCCAGAAATTTTCAAGAATTTTACGCCTGGAATTCAGTCCTTTGTTTCAAACCTGGCTCTTTTTGATTTCGGTATCTTCGATTTTGACAAGACGATTCCAGAAAACGACGAAATCATTGAAATCAAGTACGTTTATTTTCCGAATTTTTTGCCGCCTTTAGCAAATCAGGATGAAAGTGAGGAAGGAACTTATCGATATACGAACAACTATTCGATGCGTTTTTTCCGTTCGGAAAATTCAACAATAGCCATCCATGTAGATCCAAATTCTACGCTTACAAAAACCTATCTTGATGAGCGATATTTGAGGCAGTGCAAGTTTGACAGTGAGAACCGTATCTTTGACCAGCTTGTCTGGGATGCAAAGGGTGAAAATAAATTGAAGCATATCAATTATTTTTATCAGGATGAAAATCCTGGAGTCTGCGAATACACTGTTGAAAAAAACTTTGCGGACAAAAAATGGATCCTCACTTATTTTAACGAAAATGGTCTTGTATCACTTATTAAAGACTATGAATTTACGAAATCAGATGAAGAAAGTCAGGATTTCGAGGATTTTCCGAATTTTGGCTTACGAAAACCGACTTCAAGCCGCTCATGGATTTATGATGATGACAGCAATGTAATTCAGTCGTCGGTAAAGAAAGGAAATCATTCTGTGACTGTCAAAAACGACTACTCAAACGGTTTTTCTCATCCAGACAGAATTTTGGAAGAGGACGGAAAAATCAAATCGACGACAAAGTATTTTTCCGATGTCGATTATGTCATGGAAGTTTATCTTGAGGATGGCTTCAGCGTAAAATCTGAATACAGGGACAATCGTTTTGTAAGGAACCGTTACTATCGAAACGGCGAACTTTACCAAAGGCGTGGAGAGTAAGAATTGGTGAATAAGACGATGAATCGACTTCATTTATCCTGGATACATTTTATTTCCCTCAGACTTTCCGGCCTTAACAGAAAAAAAGTAAACGGCGAAAAAGGCTCGTCCTTTGCAAGAATTGCGCCGTCTTTGGGAATTGGAGTCGGAGTCATGGCCCTGATCGTAATAATTGCCGTAATGAACGGCTTTCAGGCAACTTCGATAAACAGCCTCATGGAAATCAGTTCCTATCACGTGCAGATTAAAACTGACGAAAAGGTTTTTGCCTTGAATCAACCTTTTATTGATGAACTTAAATCGATGGATGAAGTTGATTGCGTGATTCCGATGTGTGAAGTTCAGTCTTTGATTGTCGGGCAACGTGGAAAGCAGGATGCGGCCATCGTTCGTTCAGTTCCTGAACGGCTCGTTTTTGATGACGACGGTTTTGCACATAACATCAGGATGATAGCAGGTGACTTTAAGATTAATAAAGAAAAATCGATAATTTTGGGAAGTTCCCTTGCAAAGCATCTTGGAGTCAGGGTGGGGGATACGGTTACGCTTCTGGCACTTTCCGGTTCTTCCCAGGTTGAGCTTTTTTCTGAAGGGCGCGTCTTAAAAGTCACTGGAATTTTTGAATGCCCATATCTTGAAATCAATTCTACGTATGCCTTTACTTCACTTGATTCGATGAATCAAATGACTGATAACGGACTTCCCGTTTTTTACGGCGTCAAGTTGAAGGAAAAAAACAGGGACGGAATCTTCATACAGAAAATTTTGTCTGATGAAAAATTAAAGGATTGCGGCATTGATTTACGCGAAGAAAACGTATTTTCATGGCGCGTTTTAAATAAGTCATTTTTCGGCGCTCTTCGAATTGAAAAAAATGTATTGCTGCTACTGGTACTTTTGATTTTCCTTGTCGTTGGAATCAATATTTATAACGGCATGAGGCGAATGGTGTTTGAAAAAAAAGAAGACATCTGCGTCTTGAATGCACTCGGTGCAAAGCGAAAGCAAATCCAGCTTTCTTTCGTGATGCAGGGATTTTATGTCGCGCTTGCAGGGGCTGTTCCGGGCCTTCTGCTCGGACTTTTGATCAGTTCGAATATTGATGTGGTTTTTACCCTGATTTCAAAAATCACTTATTATCTGCAATATGCTTTCATGTTGATTTTTTCTCCACAAAACGCATATTACGTTACTGAAAATTACATCTTTTTATATTATGCCGAAATCCCTGCGATAATCGGATTTTGGGAAACCTTTTATGTTACGGCTTTTGGAATCCTTTCTGCACTGATTTCCTCATTTATTGCCAGCCGTAAGGTCCTTTCATTCAAAATAGCGGAGGTTTTGCACGATGAATGATGAAAATTTGGTTTTGAAAATTGATAATCTTACAAAAATATACAAAGACGAGCTTTCAAATGAGAACCTTACGATTTTGAACGGCTTGAATTTCGATGTAAAAAGCTCTTCGAAAAATATCATTATCGGGGAAAGCGGAAGCGGAAAGAGTACTCTTTTGAACATCATAGGTTCGCTTGACACGGCAACTTCCGGTAGAATTGATTTTTTTGCCAAGGACACTCAATTTTGCGTCACATCCCTTAAGGAAAAGGAACTTGAATCCTACAGGTCCAAATACCTGGGATTGATTTTTCAGTTTCATTATCTTTTGAAAGATTTTAGCGCTCTGGAAAACGTTTTTTTGCCGGCCTTTATTGCAACCGGCAATAAAAAACAGAGCATGGAAAAGGCAAGACAGCTCCTTGCTGATGTCGGACTTGAAAACAGAATGAATCACGTTCCTGCAAAGCTTTCCGGTGGTGAAAGACAGAGGGTTGCAGTTGCCCGTGCCTTGATAAACGAACCGGAACTGATTCTTGCGGACGAACCGACCGGAAATCTCGATCACGATAACGCCATGAACGTAAGTGAAATCCTATTTTCAATGGTAGAAAAATACAAAAAAACTTTGATTCTTGTTACGCACGACAAGGAAATTTCAAAGATGGGCGATAACGTCTATAGAATTGAAGGCGGCAAGCTGGTATGAGTTTTTTCAAAAAGTTGAAATCAACTTTTTTTATTGCCTTTAATTTTCTCTTTTCCAAAAATTCAGGCCCTTCGAATGCCAGAAAAAGTATGGTGGGGGCTGTTTTTTGTATTGCTTTGAGCATTCTTCCACTCCTTGTCGTGCTTATCGTATGCGACGGAATGATTGAAGGAATGACAAACAGAATAGTGTCGCTTTCAAGTTATGATCTTCAAGTGGTAATTGCCTCTGATACGACAGACTATGCAGATTACGAGATGACTTCCAGACTGATTATGGAAGTGCCGAACGTAAAATCAACTGTTGTTGAAAGGCAGGGCATGGCTCTTGCAGGCTCCAGGGAAGGAAGAACCGGCGCTATGATTCGTGGAGTTGATGTCGATCTATATGAAAAAAACGAATCGTTCCAAAAATACCTGGAAGTGCTCGAAGGTAAATTTGACCTTTCTACAAAAAATTCTGCAGTCATCGGTGAAAAACTTGCTTCAGAATTGAAGTTAAAGGTTGGCGATACGCTTCGAGTAATCAGTTCATCAGAATCGAACGGAAAGACTCATCCGAGGTTCGCTTCTTTTAAGGTAAAGGGAATAGTTTCATCAGGCTATCAGGAACTCGATGCCCACTGGATTTTTATTCCCGTGAAAACTGCCTTTGACCTTTTTTCGACATCCTCAAGCAGGATTATAATCGGAGTGGAAACGACTTGTCCTTTTGACTACGAGCTTTTTCAGGTTCAAAAAGAAATCAATCAGCAAATCAGACGTGAGACAACTTTATTGCCGACGATTTACACCTGGAAAAACATCAATTCAAGCAAATTTGAAAACTTTGCCTCAACTAAACTTCTTCTTGTTCTGATAATGTCGATTATCGTTCTGGTTTCATCGGTCAATGTCGCATCCTCTATTGTCATGCTAATAATGGAAAAGAAAAAGGAAATTGCAATCCTTAAAAGTTTTGGAACTTCAAATTCGGACATCGTGTTTATCTTTTTGCTGATTGCCTTTTTCATCGCACTTTTAGGAATTCTTTTCGGGGTGCCGCTTGGAATTTTATGCTCCGTCAATGCTAATTCAATAATCGCCTTCTTTGAAAAGGCCATCAATGTAATGATACTTTTTGGCATGAACCTTACGGGCCATGGAGAAAAATTCAGCGCAGTTTCAGTTTTGAATCCAGAATATTATCTTCAGACAATTCCTTTGGTTTTGCCTTTCAAGGAAATATTTGCAATATCAGTTTTGGTACTGATTCTTTCAGTTTTGGTTTCCCTCGTTCCTTCGATAAAGGCCGGAAGGGAAAAGCCGGTTTCAATTTTCAGGAAGTTTTAGCCATGGTCAAAAAATGCGAAATTTGTTTTAAAAATCCCTCATCAATCGTATTGAACTGCAAGACGCCCTTCGGTGTTGAAAGTTTTTGTCTTTGCATGAAATGTGCACTTCAAAGGGATTGTGTCGTTTTGGAAGACAAGCCGACGTCTGAAGTAAATGCAATTATTGCTTCCGTAAGGCAGGAAGTAAAAAAGTCGGAAAAAATTGCCTGTCCTGAATGTGGAACTACCTTGAGGCAGATTTGCGCCCAACATAGGACCGGATGTGCAAACTGCTATAAATTTTTCAAAAAAGAGATAAAGTCTTTCACAAGCCGGCTCAACGATCCTGTCGAAGAGGAACTTGAGCGTCTTAAATACGAAATGGAATTGGCCGTTCAAAAAGAGGATTATGAAACTGCGGCAGTTTTACGTGACAATATGAAAAAAATTCTCGACAACAATGATGTTTCAGGTGAAAATGATGAAGTGGTATGAAAAAGAAGGATATGATCCAGTATTCCTCTGTTCCAAACGTGTTTCTTTGCGAAATGCACTGGATTTCAAGTTTGTAGACAAGATGACTGATACGGAAGGCGTGACTTTCCGAAACGCCGTTGATGCAATTCTTGAAGGTTTTGAGGACAGGAACAGTTTTTTTGCCTACGATTTGACGGACGAAGTTAATCCCACTACAAAAAAATTTATTGAAAATGGGATTATTAGCGAGGATGGTCGCATCTGGAAAAATGGCGAGATTTATTACTCTGATGAAAAAGGGGAGTATCTTTCGATTAATGTGGATGACCACATCAGGATTTCCGAATGTGCCGTAGGAAAATCAAAGGAATACAATCGAGGATTGGAAAATTTTCTTTATGAAAAGATTTTTTCAATGTACGATGTTGCAGCCGATAAAAGTGGACATATTCTTGCCACGAACATTGACGAATCCAGCGGTGGATGTGTATATTCATGCATACTTCATCTTCCAGTTTTTGAGACGATGCGTAAAGAATTCAGTACAAAACGCAAGACTCTTTTTCCGATTGGCTTTACGTTGACGGAACTTGCACAGCGCGATCCACTAAAGGCTTTTGGTACGCAGGGCTTTTATGTAGTTTCCATGTCGTCGCTGCACGGAAAAGAGGAGTCTCATCTGGATTTGTTTTTTGATCTTTGCACTGAATTTGCAACGGTCGAACTTGAAAATAGAAATTTACTTCTGGGATCTAATGCTTCGCTTTTTCTCGATGATCTTTGCAAGGCTTTCGGTTTCCTTTCCGGCGCTCTGTTCTTGAATTATTCGGAAGCAATGGCTCTTTTATCCAGAATTAAGCTTGGCTATGACCTTGGACTTTGTCCTTCAGTCAAACCTGAAATTTTTTTGAAATTGATTATTGAAACAACGGATTCACATATCTTTGAAAAAATAGCATTGGAAAACCCGACTTTTCCTGTGGATGTACAAAGCGACCATCAGAAGATTGACTGGTACCGATGCAAAATTCTCAAGGATATTTTTTCCGAAGGGGTGCTAAATGATAAAAGGATTTTCTAGAACTGCAAATAAATTGCTTTCCACGCTTTCTCAGCAGGAAGGTCATTCGCATCGAAGTGATTTGCTTTATCCTGAACATATACTTCTTGCAATGATCTGTAATAAGACCGGAACTGCCTATCGGATGCTGGAATTATTGCAGGTAAACATACTTTCTCTTGAAGTTATACTTGAACACTTTCTTATGGAAAAACGCACAGAACAGGTTTCAGGCGATCTTGCCTATTCTCGCCGTCTTATAACTCTTGTGGATGTTGCGTCTGTTGAATCAAGAAGCATGTGCAGTGACTATATCGGAACCGAACACCTTTTGATAGCGGCTGCTCGTGAAGAAGGAAGTCTTTTCCAGACTTTTCTTATCAATAATTCCCTTACGTTGACTGATTTACGAAGAGTTAAATCTTCAATTGATGAGGAAGGAAAAGATTACGAAGCTCAGATTACAAGACCGAAACCACTTGAACCTGGCAAGTTCGTCAATTATGGCCCGCGTCCTGTACAGCCTCCAAAAAAGTCTTTCATCGATGAATATTCCGTGGATTTGACACAGAAGGCACGGGAAGGAAAAATCGACAGTATTTTTGGTCGGGAAAAGGAAATCCAGCGTGTCATTCAGATTTTGGTTCGAAGGACAAAAAACAATCCGGTCCTTATCGGAGAACCTGGTGTCGGAAAAACCGCCATTGTTGAAGGTCTTGCATTAAAAATTGCCAAAAGCGACGTACCTGTTTTTCTTTTGAACAAACGCATTTTATCTTTGGACCTCGCGCTTCTCGTTGCAGGAACCAAATTCCGTGGTGAATTTGAGGAACGTTTAAAAAAGGTCATGAAGGATGTCACTGAACGAAAGGACATAATTCTTTTTATCGATGAAATCCATACCTTGATTGGAGCCGGCGGGTCTGAAGGCGGAATGGATGCTGCAAACATGATAAAACCTGCTCTTTCCAGAGGCGAGATTCAGTGTATCGGATCTACGACGACAAAAGAATATGCAAAATATTTTGAAAAGGATTCGTCTTTGATTCGCAGGTTTCAGAACATCAACGTGGAAGAACCATCAGTAAGCGAAACGACAGAAATCCTTTTTGGACTTGCTCCGTACTACGAAAAATATCATGGAGTAAAATATTCAAGTGAGGCCTTGAAGCTTACAGCCCTCTATTCACAGCGCTACATTTCGGGCCGTTTTTTGCCGGATAAGGCCATTGATGTTATGGATGAAGCCGGAGCTGTTAAAAAGATAGGTTTTAATTCAGACCCATCAGAGCTGGAGAAAATCGAAATCTCTCTTGCAAAACTCAAAAGCAAAAAAGAAGAATTGGTAAAAAATCAAGAATTTGAGGAAGCGGCTGATACAAGGGACGAGATCGCAAGACTTCAAAAAAAGCGTGATGAAATTGCACTGCAGATTTCTGAAAACGAAATTTCATCAGCAAATATTGTCACCGAGCAGGATGTCTGTGACGTCATTTCGACAATGACAGGAATTCCTTTGGAAAGTCTGGATAAAAACGAAATGGCCCGATTGATGAACATGGAAAATGAAATCCATAAAACAGTAATCGCTCAGGATGAGGCTGTAAGTAAAATTTCTTCTGCCATCCGCCGTTCAAGGTCTGGCGTTTCTTCAATCCGAAGACCGATGGGTTCTTTCATCTTTCTTGGACCGACAGGCGTTGGAAAAACCCTGCTTGCAAAGACTCTTTCCAAGTTTCTGTTTGGAAAAGAAAATGCGATTGTCCGTGTTGATATGAGCGATTTTATGGAAAAGCATTCTGTAAGCCGTCTTGTCGGTGCACCACCTGGATACATCGGATACGAGGAAGGCGGAAGCTTGACGGAACAGATCCGACGAAATCCATATTCTGTCGTGCTTTTGGATGAAATCGAAAAGGCTCATCAGGATGTATTCAACTTGCTTTTGCAGATTCTTGAGGAAGGCGAACTTACGGATAATCTTGGACATACGGTCAGTTTTAGAAATACTGTCATCATCATGACAAGTAATGCGGGCGTAAGGCAGATTTCCAACGAAAACCGTCTTGGTTTTTCTATTGATGATTCTCAGGTGATGAGCTATCAGCAGATAAAATCGAGCGCAATGTCAGAATTAAAAAGGATTATGAGTCCTGAAATTTTGAACCGAGTTGATGATGTGGTTGTCTTTAAGCCGCTTTCACGTTCAGAAATTTTTGCAATAATGAACGAGCAGGTAAGGGAACTTTCGGAGCGTCTTGAGGAAAAGAATATTTCGATTGCGCTTTCAAAGTCGGCAAAAAATTATCTGGTTGAACATGGATATGAACCAAGCATGGGTGCCCGTCCGATGAGAAGACTGATTCAGCGTGAAATTGAAGACGGCATTGCAAATTTGATAATCAGCGGAAAATGCCAGTCCGGCGATTTGATAAGCATAGAATGCAAGAATGGCTCGCTTTCCCTCAAGGTCAAAGTCGAAAAAGAGAAAGTGATAGAACACTCGGTTTCGTATATCGGAAAAATGGAGTAAAAAAATACTCCCGCTGCAAGCAAAAAAGCGCGTCGAACTGCCATGTATCTGCGAACTCTCCCGCAAGAGTGCCCGTTTGGGTACGCATTTGCACTTCGTGCAAGGCGTCCCAACCGGTTCCCCTCTTGCTCCGAGTTCG
>JAILRX010000074.1 GCA_024697985.1 Treponemataceae bacterium
GACCTGGATTTCACAGATGAGGTCTGCAGGAAGCGGCTGATTTTTTTCTTTAATTTCGGCCGGAATTTCAATCAAAAAATGAATTGATTCATACCCGAACTCACTGAAAGTTCTGTCAGCGCCCTTGTGCTCAATTTCAAGTACGTTAAAAATAACCTTAAGCTGATTTTCAACAACTGACAAATCTTCCAAAAACGGACAGATGATGCGGATTCCAAGCGTATCTGTAAGAACTGGAAGCTTTTCGTTTTCGATTTCTTCCGGCTTTACACGAAGGAGTTTTTTATAATAACTGTCGAAATTCTTTATTCGAGCTTTATAAGTTGGAACAGAAGACAGTTTAAGTCTGTCCTTAACGTAGGCTTCTACTCCGGCAAGAACTTCTCCAAATTGTTTTCTGTAAGATTCATAGTTTGCCTTTAAGGCTGTTTTATTTGGAAAATGATCTAATTCATACATGACTATATTCTATCATGACATATTTAGGACAGCAATAAAAAAAAGGCTGTCTGAAATCAGACAGCCTAATCTATATTCAGTTAGAATGAATATTACTCAGCAGAACCGTTGTCCTGTCCATTAGAAAGTGAGCTTTCGAAAGTATCTTCTGTAGCCATCTTTTCTTTTTCAAGGAATCGGTAAACCTGTGTTTCACCAAATCGTGACATTTCAGCACTCTGTTTAGCAGATTCTTTAGTCTGGATGATTCCCCAAACATCTTCGTCTGCAATATCTCTTTCTGAAGAAAGGACTGCTTTGTCGTAAATGATTTTTACGTCTTTGAAATATCCGATAAATGTTTCACCGTCATGCATAGCATCACGTGTAACCTGGAAACCAACAAACTTAACAAATGGCATTCCACGTGGGTAAATTGGAACGATTCTCAATTCACGATTTCTAACTTCTGAAATGTAGTTAGCATTGTTCCACTGAAGTTCTTTCCATCCGTCGAATCCGAGGTAACCCATGAAATATCTTCTTTCAACACCGTCTGTATCCTTAAGCAAAACATACAATCCGTGTGGGAAGTTTTCACCCTGAGTTGTTACAGAAATTGATTTAAGAGTACCAACATTCTTTACAACACCGTAACCATCTTCGAAACGTGTTTTTCCACTTGCTTTCTCTTCATCAGTCTGTGGCTGAATGTTTCCATTCTCATCAGCTGTAGCCAATGGTTCGTAAGCTGGAATTTCAAATGCAGGCATAATTCTTGCATTTGAATTTGCAGAAAATTTAGGGAATTCAACTCGAACACCCATTACGTTTTTACCAGCAAATGGCTGAATTGAATTTTCGCTAACAGGAGCAGATACAACTCGTGAAAGTACCTTGCTCTGTGTTGATTGAGCTGAAGAATTCAATTTTACTTCCCAGTTAGGTAAAGCAAGTGATGTTTTCATCAAAGATTTCTGCTCGTCTGTAAATGTTGCACCAGCAGTAACACCAAAATCCATTACTGTTCGGCCATTCTGTGTGGCATTTCCATCATCATCTGCACAGATATCAGCATCCAACAATGTAAAATCAATCAATGTTGCTTCTTCTGCGAATGCAAGTGTTCCTACCAAAAAGAACGCCATAAGCACTAAAATGAAAGTCTTTTTCATCCAAAACTCCTTATAAACACTTTTTAAAGCCTTATTATAATTTAGTATATCAATGTAAACCGTTTTGTCAATGACTTTTTTTTGTCAATTGTTAAAACTCGCCTACCTTTTTACCCTCTATGTATAGATGAATTTTACTGATTTTTTTGAAATTGCGTAAGATGTTCTTTTCAAAAATCCGAACGGAATCGTCAAAAGCTGATGTTGTTACCGAAGGATAAAGGGCTTCCCGGGAAAGCTCAACGTAAAGATCGTGGCCTCTAACGAAGCATGAAACGACCTTTGTGCCCGGTTCGAAAAGGTTCTTGTAGCGGTTTCCAACAGGACCGAGAACGAGTTCCTCAACATAAAGCTGGATTTTATCAACGTTTTTTACGTAAGGATAATAGCGGCTTTCAACGTAAAGGGCCTTTTTATCCAGACCTTCGAACATAAAAGTCTTTCGGTAAGTATAATCACCTGACAGGTACATGATCATGGAAAATGCGTAAACGATAAAAAGAGCAAAGCAGATAAAAAAAGTTGCTGTCTTGATGCGGGGAGCGTTTCTGTTTACGGTATTGATTATCTTGTCTTTATCAATATCAATTTTTTTCATTGGAAGGTCGTAAATCCTCGTGATTGCTCAAAATGGGTTACAAATGAACCGACTCCATTATACAGCCCCACGGTTATTTTGTGCAAGTACGAAGGTTCTGACAAGTTATACGCTTCAGAGGAATTTGAAACAAATCCGACTTCGACAAGAACGCTCGGCATATAGGAATTTCTTACGACGAACCATTCTTCAGCCTTCAATCCACGGCTTTTTGATACAGAACCGATCTGCTTATCAAGTCCGTCATGGATGAATTTAGCCATCAGGATGCTTTCCGTCGTGTATTCTTCTTCTAGCATCGAATTGAGGATAGGCCTTAAATCTGCATCAACATCCTTTTCACCGATTACGTTTCTTCTGTAACCTGGCGAAAGATACCAGACTTCAAATCCGCTCGCATCACTTTTGAAAGATGAGTTTGCATGTATTGATATGTAGATTACGGCTTCGTTTTCTTCAAGTTTTACGGAGTTTGCAATATCAACACGCTGTTCGAGAGTGAGATAGACATCTGTTGAGCGTGTCATGATGATTCTTTTATCCGGATATTTCATTCTCAGCATAGACGCAAGTTCATTTCCGACTGAAAGAACGATGTCTTTTTCATAAAGGTGCTGTTTTTTGCCGTTTTTGACGACGTTTCCGACAGTTCCCGGATCCTTTCCACCATGTCCCGGATCAATCAGGATGACACCGATTCTGAAATTTTCATCAACTTTTTTCTGAAGAAAAAGCAAGTTCGCATCATCAATCATCGATTGGGAAACAAAAATCTGATTGTTTACCTTAATCGGACGGTCAATTGCCTTGAACTGACGGAAGTTCAGGACCGCAATTTCATCATCAATCCTGAAAGAATAGACATTTCCATTTTTCTGAAGCATGCACGAATATGAGAGAGGATCAAAATAGACTTTTGCGTTGATTTTTTCAGCACTTTCGACAAGGGGAACGTAATTTTCAGGCACGGCCTGGTTTGTGAGAGCAAAAATAGAAAATGTAAAGGTTAAAATCAGAAAAAAAGTACTGAATTTTTTTAACATAAAGCTCAATTCAGGCTATCGTATAAGTAAAGAATGCCTTGAATGCCTCCCCTACTTAAATATCGATAGAAATTGACTTGAGTTTTACTAAAATCTTTTACAAACGAATCATCTTTTCCTGTTATTTTTTTGAAAAGTTCAAGCGTTTCAGAAACAGTCCTGTAGTTCCAGTCACGTTCATCACCTTCAAGATTCGTGTATGCCGATGGCGGATAAACGGTATCGAGCGGGGATTCGAGGAATTTTTGAGTTTCCGAATTGTTTTTTTCGAGCCGGACGACGATTTTGCTTACAGCTTTTTCTGCCATGCTGATGGCTTTCTGACGATTTTCTGAAAGCGAGATGATGTTGCCGCATTTTTCAACGTTGTTTGTCGGGAAATTTACGGCGTCACCTTCTTTTGTTCGTGGAAGAAGGTCCTTAATTTCCGGAATCTGATTGACTTCATCGTAGCCATAGATTTTTGAAATTTTTCCCGGGATGCTGAGCCAGGCTCTTTCGGCGCAGGTTTTGGAAGGAACGACGTCCTTTTCTTCGATTTCGATTTTCTGACCGAGGGCAATCAAAAGGGCCTGCCGGGTTAAATTGATGCCGGATGCATACGGAAAAGTCCAGCCTGACATGTAGCCGCCTGAAAGACGGGCAGCAATTTCACCAATCATTGCGCCTTTTGAAGTGAGCTTGATGTCGGCCTTTGCGACTCCTTGAGTCAAACCCAGCGCATGGACGGCCTTTACAAACTCGTTTCTGAGGCAGTTGTATTCGTCCTTGGTTAGTTCTGCGCTCATCGTATGGCCCATCTCGATAAAATATGGCGGATAGTAAATGTGGCGTTCTGCAAAGCCTGTAATCGTGA
>JAILRX010000090.1 GCA_024697985.1 Treponemataceae bacterium
GGCCGTAACCCCTGCACCAGCACCGTATCCACGAATTGTCATCGGGATTGGATTGTAGCGGGCCGTATGGAAAACGAAAGCGTTTTCGCATCCCTTTACGCCGTAAAGCGGATTTTCTGAATCAACTTCCAGAACACCGACACTGACCTTTCCGTCTTCGATTGAAGCTGCCATTCGAAGGACCTTGTCCTGGGCCTTAAGTTCTTCAATCTTCTTTGAAAAATATTCATCAACTTCAGGAAGTCTTGCCATAAATTCATCAACACTTCCGGTCGTATCAAACCAATCCGGGAATACATTTCTCATTTCGATATCTTCAAGATCAACATCCATTCCAGATTCTCGTGCAATGATCAAAGCCTTTCTAGCTACGTCCATTCCGCCAAGGTCATCTCGAGGATCAGGTTCCGTGAATTTCTTTTCACGTGCTTCCTGTACGGCCTTACTGAAAAGAACTCCTTCATCCAAGCGACCAAAAATATACGAAAGAGAACCTGACATAATTCCGTAGAAACCTGTAAGCTTATCACCTGATTTGAACAGGTTCTGCAAAGTATCAATGATAGGAAGACCTGCACCAACGTTCGTTTCATAAAGGAAACGGCAGTGCATCTTGTTTGCAGTCTTTCGAAGCTGTCTGTAATAATCCATGCTCATTGAGTTTGCCCTCTTGTTAGGAGTTGCGATGTGCATTCCAGCTTCAAGTATATCAAGATATCGTTTTGGCAAATCGTAGCTTGCCGTACAGTCAACAAAAATTGGATTCAAAGGTTTTGTTTCCTTGACAAAATTGATGACGGTATCAACGCTTGAAAACTGCTTTGATTTTTTCAAATCGGTTCGCCAATCCGTCAAATCAAGACCTGTCTCGCTAAGAAGCATTTTTTCGCCCGTAGCAATTGCCATGACCTTAACGTCAATTCCCTGTGAATACAAATCCTCATACTGAGTCTTAATCTGATCCAAAAGACATCCGCCGATTGTTCCAGCACCGAAAGCAAAAACTTCTACAGTCTGCAATGTGTTGAAGAAAAACTGATGTGAAATCTTAACGGCAGTATCTCCGTCATCAGCAGAAATTACGGCAGAAATAGAGCGTTCAGAAGAGCCCTGAGCAATTGCGAGAATGTTGATGTCGCGGCTTGCCAAAGCATCAAAGAAAGTACCTGCAACACCGCGGGTCTTTTTCATTCCGTCTCCGACAATCGAAACGATCGCACAGTTTTCGTGAACTTCGATAAGTTCTATCAACTTGCCCTGAATTTCAAGATTGAATTCTGCACAAAGTAAGTCGTAAACCTGGCGCGCATCACTCTGTCGTACACAGAAACTGATTGTATATTCTGAACTTGACTGGGTAATCAAAAGCATTGAAATGCCGGCCTTGGAAACAACGCCGAAAATTCTTGATGCGATTCCGCTCTTTCCTTTCATTCCGGCACCGCTTACGCTGATCATTGCCGTATTTTTAAGGCAGGAAATTCCTCGTACAGGACCTACCTTTGCGTTTTCGTATGGACCGGCTCCAATTCTAGTACCGCGTGCAGAAGGATTGTGGCTGTTCAAGCTCCAAGCTTCGATTCCACGTGCTGCAAGAGGCGCAAGTGTTTTTGGATGCAGGACTTTTGAACCGAAGAATGAAAGTTCCATAGCTTCTTCATAAGTCATGTCATCTACAAGGATTGCATCCGGGATGATTCTTGGATCTGCGGTATAAATTCCGTCTACATCAGTCCAGAACTCAACCTTTGACGAACGGAGGGCAGCGCCAATGATGGCAGCCGAAAAATCCGAACCGTTTCTTCCCAAAAGTCCCATTACAGGCTCATTTTCCTTAGCCGATTTCCAGCCGCAGACAAAACCTGGGAAAAGAAGGATCTGTGCATCAGCAGCAATTTTTCCTTCGCGGTAAGGGCGCATTTCTTCATCAGTAAGATAATAATCCGGGTCGCCTTCTCCCTGGTTGCCAGAAGTGATTATGACTTTTCTTGAATCAACCAGCTCAACCTTGAAACCTTTTGCTTCAAGAATTGACTGCATGATAGGGCTGCTCAAAAGCTCGCCCACTCCCATAAGTCTGCAGTAAATTGAATTAGGACATTCGCCGAAAGCCTCGACAGCCTGGAGAAGTTTTCCCATCTCTGAAAAAACTGGCTCAAGTTTTGCCATAGTTTTCTTAGAATCAAATTTTTTCAAGGATTTTTCCAGGTCATCACAGATTTTCTGATGAAAGTCTCGGAAATATTTTATATATTCAGCTGAAAATTCACCTGAACAGCATTTGTCTATACTTTCCTGAAGTTTATTGGAAATTCCAGCGGCTGCTGAAACGACAACGCTTATTTTTTCATTTTTTGCACGGCCAATAATGATGTCAGCGGAATCCTGCATTCTGCATGCATCGGCCATTGATGTTCCGCCAAATTTCAACGTAATCATTTAAAACCTCTTTTAATAAGTATAACTTATATCAGTCCTTTTTACAACAATTCAAAGAAGGCCAACTCTTTTCTATATATTTTGCTTGAATTTTTAATATAATCAACTTATCATTGTTCTATGCTTTATGACATTTGTTTTGATATCAGTGCCCTAATAATTTATTCGACTCTGATTATTTTATTTCTCTCTCACAAAATCGTGAACAGCCGTCAAAATACGCTTTTCATGCTTTTTCTCGTGGGATTAATCAGTACAGCACTTCTCAGCATAGCTTCATCATATTTACTTGGAAATACAGATGCAAATCCAAACCTAACTTTAACAATATTATATTTCTATAAAGTTTCACTTGCAGCCATCCCGCTTGGATATTTCTTTTTTGTAGAATCTTTTTCATTCAAGGAAAACGAGCCTTTTCCTAAAAAAGCCCTCTGGGCTAACGCCATCTTTATCGTACAGGTCATCTGTCTTGCAATCTGCTTTGCAACCGGCAATTCACAGTATCAGATAAATGAAGCCGGACAAGTTTTTGAAACAAATCCATTTATTGCAATAAACAAAGTTGAAAAGACCGCCATGGATGTAGTCGCCATAAGATCAAACGCAATATTCTATTCGACCTACATTTTTTCATTTATGATTTTTATACTTGCCGGCATCAGAATCAGACTTTCGCACAGCAGGATTCCAGTAAAATCAATCATCACGATTTTCTCATTCTTCGTATTGATTACGCTTACCCAGATCCTGCAAATCTATGTAAACGACCTGATTTTCTATCCAGACCATCACTTTGAACTTTTCAGCATTTCGTTTGCAATTTCGTGCATAATCATTTATTCAATCATACAGAAACCGGATTCCTTCCTGAATGAACACACAGGATGTCTCAACCAGACCGCATTCAGGATTACAGGTTCACGACTTTTCAAAAAGAAGAAGGCTGCCTGCGTCGGAATCCTTATCGAAGATTTTTATTTTCTCTGCTCAACCTTTACCTTTGATACCATCTATAAGATTTTAAAGCAGGTTCCAAAGGCAATTTACGCATATATCAGAAATCAGGAAATATTCAAAAACAAATCAAGCATAAAGCTTTACCACGTAAAACAGGAACAGTTCTGCCTGGTTTTTGAAATTACAAATGAAAGCACTGAAGAGCTTTATGACAAGATAAGCAGATTTACCGAAGGTTTGAACAAAGCCCTTCAAAAACGAAGATGGGATCAGACCGACATCACGCTGTATTTCAGGCTCATCACATTCATGCCGGATGACATCGTAACATCCGACAACACAATGGATACGCTTGATACTGTCGAAAACGACTCTATTACCAGAGCGAACTTCAAGTCGCCAATAATCGAAGCAAAAGATATCGACAATTCCAAGAAAAAGGACTTCATCTTCACAACAGAAATCATCCGGGAAAACCTTCAGAATGATAAATTTGAAGTTTACTATCAGCCGATTTACTCATGTAAAAAACGAAGGATTTGTGCCGCAGAAGCCCTTGTACGAATGAAGGATAAAAACGGAAAATTCATGAATCCTGAAATCTTCATCCCTATTTCGGAAAAGAACGGAACGATCTCTTCTATCGGCGAACGTGTATTTGAAAAAGTCTGCCAGATGATCAGACATTACAAACCTGAAAATTACGGAATTGAAAAAATCAACGTAAACCTTTCAGTCGTTCAGTGCATGAGCGAAGATTTGAACCGTCAGCTGGTTGATATCGCCGACCGATACAACATTCCACACACGATGTTCAACTTTGAAATCACAGAAACAGCCTATTCAAACTATTTTGATACGCTTAAAAATAACGTCGAAGGTTTCGTAAATCAGGGGATCGAGCTTTCACTTGATGATTACGGTTCTGGACTTGCAAACCTCAACTACATTCTTCAGCTTCCATTTTCCAAAATCAAAATTGACAAGGAAATCGTATGGATGGCCTGCAAGAAGGAAAAGGCAATGGTTGCCCTCAAATCAACGACTAAGATGATAAAGGACATGAACCTTAACATTCTTGCAGAAGGTGTAGAAACCGAAGAACAGATGCAGTGCCTCATAGACATGGGTTACGACTACCTTCAGGGATATTTCTTCTCAAAACCTGTTCCGGCAGAAGAATTCATGGCTCTTGTTAAAAGCGAAAAGGAAAAACATCCAGAGCTTTACAAGGACTTGGAGCCAGTTGATGAAGATGAAATCACTGAAGAAAACAATGACGATGAAATCGAAGAATTAGATTATCTGGAAGAACTGTAATTTTCTGCTTCACGTCTGACACTTTAAAACAAAGCCTTTTTCTGATAAAATAATTTCATACTCAAACTAAATTACAAGGATATTATAATGTCTAAAATTCAGATGAAAAATGCCATTGCAGAGCTCGATGGCGATGAAATGACTAGAGTTCTTTGGGCAGTTATCAAGGAAAAACTGCTTGATCCATATATCGACCTTAAGACAGAATATTACGATCTTGGACTCAAAAATCGTGATGATTCTGATGATAAAATCACCTATGAAGCTGCAAATGCCATCAAAAGGCTTGGAGTCGGCGTAAAATGCGCTACGATCACTTCCAATGCAGCCCGAGTTAAAGAATACAACCTCAAGCAGCTGACACCAAGTCCTAACGGAATCATCCGAAGCGAACTTGACGGAACAGTTTTCCGCACACCGATTTTCGTAAAGAACGTTCACTGCAACGTTTCAAGCTGGAAAAAGCCTATCATACTTGGACGACACGCCTATGGTGATGTCTACAAGAACTGCGAAATCAAAACACCTTGTAAGGGAAAGGCTGAACTGGTTTTCACAGGTGAGGACGGAACAGAAATCCGAAAGACAATCATGGATATGAAAGGTCCTGGAATCATTCAGGGAATCCACAACCTTGATTCTTCTATCGAAAGCTTCGCACGATGCTGCTTTACATATGCGCTCGACCAGAAAGTTCCTGTATGGTTCGGAGCAAAAGACACCATCAGCAAAACATACGACGGAAACTTCAAGGAGATTTTCCAGAGAGTTTTTGACGCAGAATACAAGACCAAATTCGAACAGGCTGGAATCGAATATTTCTACACATTGATTGACGATGCAGTTGCCAGAATCATGAAATGCGAAGGCGGTCTGATGTGGGCCTGCAAAAACTACGACGGTGACGTCATGAGCGACATGGTAGCCTCTGCCTGCGGAAGTCTTGCGATGATGACTTCAGTTCTCGTAAGCCCTGACGGATGCTACGAATACGAAGCAAGCCACGGAACCGTACAGAAACACTATTACCGATACCAGAAAGGCGAAAAGACAAGCACAAACCCTGTAGCACTCATTTTTGCATGGACGGGAGCGCTTGCTAAACGAGGCGAAATTGACGGAACAAAAGATCTCGTTGACTTTGCAAAAAAGCTTGAAAAAGCAACTCTTTCCACAATCGAAGACGGAATCATGACAGGAGACCTTGCACGACTTGCAGATCCGGCCCCTGCCAAGGTTCTTAATTCATGGGAATTCATTGACGAAATAGCATCAAGACTTTAAATAAATTTTTCATAAATCCCCAGGAGGTCCAATGAAAAAATTTTTATTTTCATCATTGATAGGATTTTGTGTAATTTTCGTTTCCTGTACTTCAACGACAGAACTCGTAAAAGCTTCAGAAACTTCAAGTTACACAGAACCGGTTGTTGTTGAACAGGGAGCCGTCGTAGGCGTATACAGTGCCGACAATCAGGTTGAAATTTTTGCCGGCATTCCTTATGCAAAACCACCTCTTGGCGAACTTAGATGGAGGGAACCTCAGGACGGCGCAAAATGGGATGAAACCCTGATTGCCGATAAATTCGCCCCGATGTCGATGCAGAAGCAGAGTTCACGATTCTTCAATTGGCTCTGGAACACATTTGCAATGCATTCCAGAGGCGACAGATCTGACCTTGCACCTGCAAGCGAAGACTGCCTTTACCTGAACATCTGGAAACCGGCCGGTGACAAGAAAAACCTTCCTGTTCTGGTCTACATCCACGGAGGCTCTCTTGTTGGAGGAAGTTCTTTTTTCTCTGCCTTTGACGGCGAAAGCATGGCCCATCATGACATAATCCGCGTAAACATTGATTACAGAACCGGAATTTTTGGTTTTATCGCGATGGATGAACTTGCAGAAGAAAGCCCTAACCTCACAACCGGAAACTACGGACTTCTTGACCAGATCAAGGCACTCGAATGGGTTAAAGAAAATATCGCTGCATTTGGCGGCGATCCTGAAAACATCACGATTGCCGGTGAATCAGCTGGTTCTTCATGCGTCAGCGCATTATGCGCAAGTCCTCTTGCAAAAGGTCTTTTCACAAAGGCCATCGGAACGAGCTCCTCAGTCGTAAGGCAGATTCCACCACATACATTCTATTCACTGAACGAACTGAGACAAAAGACAAAACGAGTCATGGTTGACCTTGAAGTCACATCAGTCCAGGAAATGAGAAAACTTCCTGCAAAAAAACTCGTAAAGTATACCCGCAACTTCAACGGAATGACCGTAGACGGCTACGTACTTCCTGACTATCCGTGGGATATTTACAAGGCTGGAAAAAACAACGAAGTTGCCCTTCTGAACGGCTTCAACGAGCACGAAGGTTTTGCATTCACCTTCTTTGAAAAAATCAATGCAAAAACCTATCCAAAACTTGTTGAAAAAGCATTCCCTGGGTTCAGCGAGCAGATTCTTCAGATGTATCCAGCAAAGGATAAAAAAGAAGCCAAGCTTCAGTATGACAAGCTCTTTACGGCAAATGCCTTCAGTTTCTCGCATTACACATGGAGCAACGCGGCAATGGATAACGGCGTAAAAACCTATGAGTATTACTTCACAAAAAGCAACAAGGGAGTCGGAACAAACCATAGCGGCGAGATGATTTACTCGTACGGTAACGTACCAAAAGAACCGAACAAGGATGCTAAAAACTACGATGAAACAGACTATGTCCTTGAAACTCAGATGATGAGTTATTGGATCAATTTTGCAAAAACAGGAAATCCAAACGGTCTGGACGTCAACGCAGAAAAACTTCCTGAATGGCCGCTTCTCAACGATGACAGGACAAAGGTCCTCGAACTTGGAAGCGAAGTCAAGGTTATAGAGGAACCTTATCTCGAGCTTTACAAGATCCTGCAGGCCTACTCCGATACCCTGGGACGAGGCTCAAATAAAGACTGGGACCCAAGATAAGTTTTTTAACATGTTGATACTGCAAGCCGCATTTTTTAAGTGCGGCTTTTTTTATGTTTTTATGAATTGATACCCTCGCTACCCCATCCCCTACCCGCCCCGGTATTTTTCTACCCCTAGAAAAGTTTAAATATTTAACATTTTTTGTTTTCATTTTTAGTAACAATTGTAAATTACAATTATTTAATCAATCTTATTAATTTGACGGATAAAAAAAATGGATGCACACTTAAACTATCAGCAAGGATTTACAATTATCACGATATTTGTAATGAATTGTAAGGAGGAGAAAAAATGAATTTGAAAAAAGTTGGTATTGTTGTATTAACCGCTTTTATGGTTCTGGCCTTCGTAGGTTGCGGAAACGTTGAGACTGTTTCTTCGCGCTCTTCAGTTACTTACACCATTTCACCAGAAATCTTCGAACACTGTGGTCTTGGCTACAATGAAGGAACTTTGGGTCCTATCACTGTAACAGAAGGATCTTACTACACTGGTTCAAAAACAAAGTCTGTTTATCTTATCGGACTTTCGGGAACAGAGCTGGTAGAAGGACAGTCAACAGGCTATCTTACAGATTTACTTTCTGGTTTCAACCAGGACAGCTGCTATTTGCAGAATGTAATCGCCGTAATTCAGGAAAACATTCCAGAAGGATCTAACTTGATTCTTGCCGGACATTCTTTGGGTGGTATGATTGCACAGCAGGTTGCTGCAGATGATGATATCAAAGACGGATACAATGTTCTTAACACCGTTACTTTTGGTTCACCACTTTTGTCAGCAGGAAGCAGAGAAGGAACTGTAATCCGATTGGGAGACACTGTAGACCCAATCCCATATCTCAGTGGAAGTCTTTTCAACAATACAATCTGGGCAATCTGTGGACTTAACCGAGAAAATGGCGGTTATGGAACAGACCTCATGGCTGCTCATTGTGAAAGCTATGGTCGATCAGACGTTTGGGGAGCATACGACGTAATCGGAAAGAAAAACGGTTCTGCAACTCTTACACTCAACCTGGATACTCTTACATATTACCAGTCACCTACTTCTTACTAAGATAACCCCCTAATTGTTTTTAGTAAGTCAGCCCGGGTTAAGTTTTAATTCGGGCTGTTTTTTTAATCAAAATTTAATCGGTTATTATCAATCATTAAATTTTCTACCCCTAGAAAAGTTCAAAAATTTGAGATTTTTTGTTTTCTAAAACAGTAACGTTTGTAAATAGCATTATTTAATTTAATAAATTAATTTGACGAATACCACTTTATCCCCGAAACTAAACTCGTCAGCAAGGATTTACAAAATATCGTGTTTTTTGTAATGAATTGTAAGGAGGAAAAAATGAATTTGAAAAAAGTAGGATTGGTTGTATTAACTGCTTTTATGGTTCTGGCTTTTGTAGGTTGTGGAAATGTAGACAATGCTGTATCTCGTTCTACAGTAACTTACACAACGGCTCCAGAAATCTTTGAACATTGTGGTCTCGGTTACAACGAAGGACAGCTCGGTCCTATCACAGTAACACAGGGAACATATAAAACTGGTTCATCGACAAAAGCAGTTTACCTCATTGGTCTTTCTGGTACAGAATTAGTTGAAGGTCAGTCTACAGGCGTACTTACAGACTTGCTTTCAGGATTCGGACTTACCAGCTGCTATCTTACAAACGTTGTCAATGTTATCCTGGAAAACATTCCTGAAGGATCTAACCTGATTATCGCAGGACATTCTTTGGGCGGAATGATTGCCCAGCAGGTAGCTGCAGATGATGACGTAAAAGACGGATATAACGTTCTTAACACTGTTACTTTCGGTTCTCCACTTTTGAAGGCTGGAAGCAGAGAAGGAACAGTTATTCGACTCGGTGACACAGTAGACCCAGTACCTTACCTCAGCTCAAGCATTGTTTACAACTCAATCTGGGCAATCTTGGGATTGAACCGAGAAAATGGTGGATACGGAACAGATCTTATCGCTGCACACTGCGAAAGCTATGCACGATCTGATGTTTGGGGTGCTTACGATGTAATTGGTAAGAAAAATGGTTCAGCAACACTTACACTTGACTTGGACTCATTGACATATTACCAGTCACCTACATCTTACTGAGATAAAACTTTAATCTAGTAATTTGCTACAGTCCGGATTGTTAATTCAGTCCGGGCTGTTTTTTTTTGTTTCCAAATATAAAATCAAATGTAAATTTTGGTTTTTATGCCATCCATCGCCCCCGATAAATTTTACAAAAAATTTGACAAACAATGATTTTAGATAAAAAATTTAATTAATAGAAAAAGGGGGAATTTAAAAGTATGAAAAAAGTTTCTATTGCTGTGCTTGCAGCTGCAATTGCAGTATTGTTGGTTGGATGTGGCAGCTTTACTTCAAAAAGCCGAACCACAGTTACTTATGATTCTACACCAGATGTTTATCAACATGTTAGACTCGGTTACAATGATGGTATCGATGGACCTATCACTGTAACACAGGGAACTATCAAAGTAAACAAAAAAACATCTCCTATCTACCTTATCACACTTTCAGGAACAGAAACAGGAACCTCAACTGAATTGATGAACCAGGCTACAAACTGGCTCGTAGATTTACAGTCAGGATTCTGTTTGGACAACGATTATTTAACAGCTGTAGTTAACGTAATCGAAGAGCAGATTCCTGCAGGTTCGAACATCATGCTTTCTGGACACAGTTTAGGCGGTATGGTTGCTCAGCAGGTAGCCGCAGATTCATTCGTAAAGGAAAACTACAATGTACTGTACACATTGACATTCGGTTCTCCTCTGCTCGCCGCAGGAAGCCGTGAAGGATCTACATACCGTCTTGGTGACGTAAGTGATGTCGTTCCTTACCTCAGCGGAAGTCTTTTCAACAACACCCTCTGGGCAATCCTTGGATTAAACAGAGAAAACGGTGGCTATGGACTTGATTTCCTTAAGGCACATAGCGAAAGCTATTCACGAGAAGACCTGTGGGGAAAATACGATGCCGTTGGAAAGAAAAAGGGAAATGCATCCCTCACTCTCGACATGGACACCTTGGCTTACTACCATGCTCCAACTGCATGGGCAACAAGCTCAAACTAAAATGAACCGAAGGTAGCAAAAGGGACTGGTTTAGGCCGGTCCTTTTTTTTTAGGTTACAATTAATTTAAAATAATGATAGAATGAAATCATGGAAGAAGTGATTTCAAATTTTCATACGCACACCTATCGTTGCGGTCATGCAGAAGGCGATATAGCTGATTACGTCGAGCAGGCCGAAATGGAAGGCTGCTCGGCACTGGGCTTTTCAGACCATGTACCGTTGCCATTGGACAGTATCGACAACTGGCAGAACATCCGTATGGAAAGTGAAGAAGCCTTTTATTACATGGCTAAAATCAGTGATGCCAAACGAAAGGCACATTTTCCAATTTTTTCAGGCTTTGAGTGCGAATGGTCAAAGCGCTATGAAAACTGGTACAGGGATTTTATTCTGGGCGAAATAAACGCTGATTATCTAGTTTTCGGACCGCACTGGACAGAATACGAAGGCGAATTCATCTATGCACCAGAAATTTCAAATCTTCGACAGCTTCATTCCTATATCGACACGACAATCGATGGCATGAATTCAGGCCTTTTCAAATTCATTGCACATCCGGATATAATAATGTGTTCCTATGCAGAATGGGATACGGAGATTTCAGCCTGCCTGAATGAAATAATCGACTGTGCAATATCCTTGGATTTGCCGATGGAAATAAATGGGCAGGGAATGCTCCGCCCTACTCGAAAGACTTCGAACGGAGTACGTTTTCAGTATCCATTCAAGGAATTCTGGCTTTTGGCCCAGGAAAAAGGTGCTAAAATCATCTGCAATTCTGATGCGCACAGACCAGCTCACGTATTAAAACAAGCCCGAGAGGCTAGAAAACTCGCTCAATCCTGGGGGATTGAAATTCAAGAATTAGAAGGATTTAAAAGGACATGATTTCAAAGATTTTTTTCTATTTAGTTTTACTTCCGGCACTTCTGCCTGTTGCAATCATTCTCTACTACGTATATTCAAAAGACAAAAAAGAAAGAGAGCCGTTACCTCTTCTTCTAAAGACAATTCTTTTTGGAGCATTGTTCTCGCTGCCATGCATTCCGCTTGAAAAACTCGCCTACGGAATGATTTCCAGCAGTTTTGAAGCAGGGACTATTCAATGGGCTTTGGTACAAAATGTATTTGGAGTTGCCCTTATCGAAGAGTTCTTCAAATTCCTTGTCATCATGCTTTATATCTGGAAAAACAGGCACTTTGACTATCGCTACGACGGAATTGTCTATGCCGTTTCTTCTTCCCTAGGATTTGCCGCCCTTGAAAACATCATCTATATTCTGAACTTTGGAACCGGCGTTTCAATCGGAAGGGCAATTTTTGCAATTCCAGGTCATGCAACTTTCGGAGTGATGATGGGCTTTTTCTTAAGCCGGGCAAAGGACTGGAAGCTTCGCGGAAATAAGGCAAAATCATTCTGCAACCTCATTCTTTCGCTTGCCGTTCCGATGGTAATCCACGGAATCTATGACTTCTTGCTTTCAGAACCAATCCAGGCAATGAACATGAACTACATATTCTTCATTTACGTCATCATTCTTGACGTGGCAGCCTTCTTTACCATACGCCACGACTTCAAGACCGACCGCCCGCTCGGAGTGGATTATACTATTATTGAATAAAGTGCGCTAAGCAAAAAAAACCGGATTTCCTTAACAGAAGTCCGGTCTTTTTTTTGGCATTATTTTGCGGCAGTTGTATTTTGCTGCGAAATTACTTTGCGGCAGATTCAGCCATTGTTGATTCCATCAAAGTTTCCAAAAGGCCTTCTTTATCAACCTTTGTTTCCTTGATGTTGTCCAAAGCAATTTTAACCTGCTTTTTGTAATTGTCTTCATCCATTGTGAAAACTACCATGTACTGATAGGTTTCAATGTAGTCTTTTTCGTCTTCAGCTTTTTTCAAGCCTGGTTTAAGCTGACGGGTCTTAATCCACCAGGAATCTTCTTCTTCAAGACCTGCCATTGTCAAAGCAGTAAACGAAGTCGTAAATCTTTCGATTTCTGATTTCAAATCATCTTCATCACCTGAAACTGTAGCCTTAACATAGTTAACAACGCTTCTTTCAATTGAAGCTGCTACCTGACTTGGTCCGTCAACGCTGTCAGCCCACATTTCCAAAAACTGAATATTCTTGCCGTTTGATGTTACAACCCAAACTTTTTTGCCTTTCACACCTAGAGCCTTGTTCAATTTTTTCTGATTTTCATGCTTTAAAACTGAATTAACCCATTTTGGAGTTTTTGCACCCCACTGAGCTCCCTTGCTGTCGATGATGACAATCGGATTTGAAACATCCTTGGTTTTTGCAACAGCAACCATCGAAAGTGATGTTACACAAATCAATGCAGCAGCAATTAATTTTATTTTTTTCATTTCATCCTCCATGAAATTTTTTGGTATATTACCAGACATTGACATCGCAAATCTTTTCACCTAATATTTTGCGGTAACACTTGTCTTTATCATAATCCCAATGTACTATCCAACTGGCTCCAGATGACTGGCAAACTAAAATAAAAATTGTCTTATCCTTTGTAGGATACATCGTATAGACACCATTGTCAAAACCGACATTTTCGATACGTTCTAAAATTTCTACCTGAGCTCCATCCTGACCTGCCTTCGACAAATTCAGCATATAAACTGTTCCATCAAGGGTGTCCAATTGCAAGACAATATTAGAATCCATAGTTGGAAACAGTCGGAAACGAACTTTAGGATCCTGTGTCGGCTGATAATCTTGCGCAAATGCAGCTTGTGCAAAAAGAACAGTCGTCAGACAAAATAAAACTGATAAAAAAGTTTTCTTCATAAACAAAGCTCCTATTTTTTCTTGTTTATTTTCACGCTTTCAAGTGCGCTTCCCATATCAGGAGGTGTGCCTGGACGCGGAGTTGCAGGCTTTGCAGGCGCCTTGGTGGCAGCAGTTTTAGTTGCAGTCTTAGTCGCAGCAGGCTTTGCAGGTGCCTTGGTGGCAGCAGGTTTAGTTGCGGCGCTCTTTGTAGCGGCAGGCTTTGCAGGCGCCGGTTTTGCAGGCGCTTTGGCAGCGGTCTGTTTAGTTGCAGCCTTCGGTGCAGCAGGCTTTGTTGCAGGCGCATTTGCGGCAGCCGGTTTAGTTGCAGCGCTCTTTGTCGCAGCAGGCTTTGCAGGAGCCTTGGTGGCAGCAGGTTTAGTTGCAGCCGGTTCTTCCAAGTCCAGTTCTCCCTGAGGGCTTGCATTTGCAGCAGACTTCTTAATCTCTATGCTTTCGACCTCTTTGGCAGCAAGCCTTACGCCCTGAGCCTTGATGCCTTTTACATCGTAATCCGAAGATTTGAAACTTTCCTCAAAAATTTTGGTTCTGCTTGTCTTTACATAATTCAATTTGAATTCAAACTTGCTGCGGGTATCAACATGCAGAACTTCCATGCCTTCAGGAACGATGAAGTAATCACGATTCATGATGTAGCCTTCGACCTTGCATTTCTTGATATAGCAGTATTTTGTTTCAGGATCCCGATAGATGACCGTGAAAAGAACCTTTGAAAGAGATTCCTTGTCTGAGTATCCGCAGTACCACATTCCACTGTCGACAAACAGCTTATCCGGCACATCGCAGACCATATACATACCGCTCTTTCGCATAAAGAAAATTCGGTCATAAGAAGTTACGCGCAGAATCTCAGTTCCTGTTGAAACGCCAGTTCCAAGATACCCCGATTTATTGTCGTAACGAAGCGGAATGTCTCGTTTGGAAACGGTCTTAACGTCAACAGCGCTGAAACTTGCAATCTGTGTATGGCGTTTTGTTTCTTCGCTCTTGAATTTTCCAATCATTCCTTCAAGATACTCAATCGCACATGCCTTAAGATTTTTAAGTCTTCTTTCGATTTCCTTCAAGCGGGCCGTAATGGCCTTTACTTCTTCACGGTTTTTGTTGATGTCGTAAAGAGAAATTCTTCTGATTGGAATTGACAAAAGATGCTCAACATCATCATCAGAAAGAGGACGGATAAGCTCATCCTTAAAAGGCTTGAATCCGTCATAAACAGCCTTGACTACTGTTTCAGCAGTCTTTTTAGATTCAATCTGCTTATAGATTCGCTCTTCAACGAAAATTCTTTCGATTGTCCTAAGATGAAGCTTGTCGGTCAGCTGGTCTTTTTCAAACTCAAGCTCATCCTTGATGATTGCCGTCAGTTTCTTTGAATAATACTGGATGATCTCAGTCGCGGTCATTGCAACCGGCATGTTATCCTTGATTACCAGCATCTGACAGGCAATTGATTTTTCACAGTCTGTGTATGCATAAAGCGCATCGATTACGTCCTTTGAATAAACGCCTCGAGGCAGCTTGATTTCGATACAGCAGTGGTCGGTCGTAAAGTTATCAACTGAACTGATTTTAATTTTTCCGGCCTTATAAGCATTATCAATTGATTCCAAAAGCGCCTTTGCGTTCGAATCAACAGGAAGTTCTGTAATTACGATTTTCTTTTCATCACTTGTATCAAACTTTGCCCTGGTGATGATTTTTCCGTTACCGTCGTTGTAGTTGCTTACATCAATAAGACCGCCGGTCGAAACATCCGGATAGATTTCGAATTTTTCTCCCTTGATGCACTTGATTTCTGCTTCCAAAACTTCGCGGATATTGTATGGCAGGATTTTCGTGCTCATACCTACGGCGATACCTTCAGCACCCATGATAAGTGCCAGAGGGATTTTTGCACGGTAAACTTCAGGCTCTTCGTCACGGCCGTCAAAGTTCGGAACATAATGAGTGATTTTCGGGTTCGTTACCAAAAATTCTTTTGCAAGCGGATGAACACGACACTCAATGTATCGTCCGGCAGATGCGCCGTCTCCCGTAAACTTATTTCCGAAGTTACCCTGTTTTTCAATGAAAATTTCTTTGTTTGCAAGATTTACGAGGGCTCCATAAATTGAAGCGTCTCCATGCGGATGATATTTCATCGTACGTCCGACTACGAAAGAAACCTTCTGGAAATAGCCGTCATCAACTTCAAAAAGCGTATGCATGATTCGACGCTGAACAGGTTTCAATCCGTCCTCAAGGTCCGGGATCGCACGGTCTCGGATTACGTAAGAAGCGTATTCTATAAAGTTTTTATCAAACAAATTTTTTACAAAAGCCAT
>JAILRX010000102.1 GCA_024697985.1 Treponemataceae bacterium
CGTAACTAAAACTTCTTGCGGGCAAAAAAAAAGGAACTTCAAAGAAGTTCCTTACTTGAGCTACTGCAGATTCGAACTGCAGACCCACGCCTTAAAAGGGCGTTGCTCTACCGACTGAGCTAGTAGCCCAAAGCGTCATTGCTGAACGCTTAAACAATGTACATCTTAATAAAAAAAAAGTCAATAACTGATGAATAACTTTTTTTTAATTGTAAACACCAAATGAAAGGGCAAATCCTATCGAACCGGCATCATTTCGGGTAAATCCGATTTTTTTAGAATAGATTGACGCATCAAAATGAATCATATCAAACTTCAAACCTAGTCCGCCTGCCATGTAGTCGTTGCATAATCCGTAACGGAAGGTAATCGTGTGGAAAACCTCAAGTTCAGCACCGAGCGAAAGATACTCATAGAGCATTGATGCCTTGAAAGTCTGACCGTTCTTTTTCAGACTGAAAAGCTCATCAAGCTGTTCATACTGGGCAAAAATCTTTGTGACCGTCAAAAAATGTTTGGTGCACTCTTCCAAAGGAAGATTTATCAAAATTCCGAATTCCAGGTTGCTGTCCAAAGGCATATTTCCTAAAACCGTATATTTTTTCTCGAAAGATTTTAAGGATTCGATTGAGTCCCATTTTTGAGATATGGCGCCGCTGAAAAAGTTTCGCCAGGAAATGCCGAATGCAAAAACATCCGCTGTGGTAAACGTAATTCCAGCATCAAGTCCAAATCCTGCAGACAGATAAATCGGGAAAAACGTATATGATTTCTGACTGAGATATTCAAGCGCCGTTACAAGGTTTCCTTCGTAGGAGCCCTGCATGTCAAGGAAGGTAAAAAGTCCCATTCCAACGGCAAGAATTGTTTTTTCAGTGAATTTAATCGGATAGGCATAGGCGATATCCAGAAGGTACTGTTCGCCGGCATCGATTGCTGTAGTATCTGTTCCATCAACAGTTCCTGTAGCATAGGTTGAATTGATGAAGGCAATCGCAAAATTATTCTTTATCGAGCCGAAACAAATCGGTCCTGACATATTGATGTTGATGGGTTCGCTTTCAAGTTTCGGCAAAAGTTCTGCAAGGCTTTCCGTGTCTTCCGTAGAAACGTATCTGAACAAATCGTAGATTTCTGCCAGGCTTCCGTTCATATCAGCAGAAAAGAAAGGAAAAAGCTTTTTGTCGCCAGTCAATCCGGCGTTGGCAGGGTTTGCAAGCACAGAAAAAAAGGTTGATGAGTCTGCAACGTAGTTACCGGCAAGGGAAACTTCTCGTGAAGTGTAAATTTCATTAATTTTTGGCGTAAATTCGAAAGTTTCTGCAAAAAGAAAAGAGGATAAAATTATCGATATTAAGCAGATTAGAATTTTTTTCATCAAAACCTCATCAGTGTAAAATTTTACACTCACATTCACATTCACTCAAGTTAGAATTTCCTAAAATTTTAACATTAATTTCCTGGTCCCACAAGTCTTGAGGAGATACGCCTTCATCAAGCTGAACATGAGCATGTAAAAAGTTCTCCGTAACGCACCTGGAAAGCCGGTCCTGTCTTTTTTCCATGATTGCATGGACACTTTTTCCGACAAAAGATTGAACGTACGAACTCTTTTGATTATCGGCCAATTCGGTCAATCTCTCCATTCTTTTGCGGGCGATATTCTGCGGAATCTGATTTTTCATCGAATAGGCCGGAGTTCCAGGTCTTGCAGAAAACGGGAAGGCATGAATCCAGGAAAAATTGCATTTTGAACAAAGTTCCATCGTCTTTTCAAAATCATCTTCGGTTTCACCAGGAAAACCTGCAATGATGTCGCAGGCAATAAAAGGATTTTCAAAAATCGACCTCAAGTTTTCCACTGCCTTAAGAACCTGATCTGCTGTATACGGACGGTTCATCGCTTCAAGGATGCTGTCACTTCCCGACTGAACCGAAAGATGAAAATGCGGCCTTACCCTTGAGTTTTTAAGCACAGATAAAAATCTTTCATCAATTCGCTGAGGATAAAGGCTTGAAATCCTGAAGTTGATGGTCGAAGTATTCTGATTGAGATATTCCAAAAGATCTGCAAAGTCACCGGTTTTTCCAGGGAACTCGCTTCTGTACTGACACAAATTTACACCCGTAAGGACAACTTCTTTCTGACCGGCTTCTTCCAGCTTTTTGACCCGTTCCAAAACTTCAGATGCGGCAAGAGAAACCGGTTTTCCGCGGGCTATATGAATTCTGCAGAATGAGCATGAGTTTCCGCATCCATCCTGAACCTTTATCGAAGAGCGCGAGTGATTGAAAAAAACGTCCGTAGAAAGGGCAAATTTTGTCTTTGTAAATTTGATGCCGTCATCAATAAGACTGCGGATTTTTTTTGCATTTTCGGCAGGCGAAAGGTCAAATCCGAATTTCTGATCACAAAGGAGTTTTGGAAGTTCTGCAAGAAAGTCTTTTTTTTCACCGGGAAGGACAACTACCCTTTCATCAATTTTTTCAATCTGATTTTTTTCAACCTGAGCATAGCAGCCTGTAACAAGCACGACTGAAAAAGGAAATTTTTTCAAAAGTAAGTTTATCGTCCTTCGGCACTTCTGCTCAGCCTTTGCCGTTACCGTGCAGGTGTTGACGACACAAAGTTTTGTATCGCGCAAAGTCTGTTCTTGAATTGAATTTTGAGACTGGACAGGTTTTACAGAAATCTGATAGCCGTAATCACTGAAAATCTTGCATGCGCTTTCACTTTCAATCTGATTAAGCTTACAGCCGAGCGTTTCAAAATGAACGATGCTCATCTTATCGGATTTTGCTCATCACCCTTTTTTTGCCGTTTCGGGCTTCAAGGTTTTGAGGATTAAGGGAATAGGCTTTATCGTAGGCAATCGAAGCAAGATTGTAGTTTCTTGCCATTTCGCGTGCATAGCCAAGGCGGGTCCACCACAAATCATTTACAGGCTCATTGCGGACGGCCTGAGAAAAGGCAATGTCTGCATGCTGGAAACTGCCCTTTCGTATGAAAATTTCACCCATAAAGTAATAAACGTCACCGATACGGCTTCCGTTGAACTGAACTAAAGAAATGTATTCCTGAAACAAAGACAGGGCTTCGTCGTTTTTTCCCTGATAATATTTTGCTTCTGCAAGGCTTTCAATTACATACTGATTGTATGGCGAAATGTTACGGGCCTTTTCTCCCCAGACTTCTGCCTGTGAATTCTGCTTGTCTGCAATCAGTGCCCAGCACAAAACTATGTATGAGTTGATGTTTTCTGCATTCTGGGTAATTTCTTCCTCACAGATTTCAATTGCCTGCTTATAATTGCCTGCTTTGTAGGCCTTCAAGGCGTCTTTCTTTTCCTGAGCAAAGGAAAAAGAAGAAATGAGGAATAAACAAATAAATGTAAATGCTAACTGCTTTCTAAAAGAAAATTTCATTTTTGTTTTATCATGTTACATCGGCCGATGAAAGTGCTTCCCGGCTCAAGAATAACCTGCTCGGCTGTAATATCGCCGGAAACGGAACCGCCTTCTGCAACAAAAACAATTTTCTGTGCGATTATGTTGCCTTCAACCTTGCCCCGAACAAGAACACGGCTTGCGGTAATGTTTGCACAGACAACAGCATTCGTATCGATGAACAAGTCGCTGGTTGCATCAATTGAACCGGTGATACAACCACAAACGAAAAAAGGCTTTGAGAATTTTACTGTTCCGCGAAAATTTATGTCACTTGCAAGAAGTGTATCAAAATCTTCTTCTTCCAACTCAAAAAAATCAGCGTCTTTTGCTTCGAACATAAGTCAAGTTTACTAAGTTTCGTCAGTTTTTACAATGCCTAATTCAACTTGAAACGCTCGAATTCACGGTCAAACAAGGAACGCTGGTTTCCGCTTACAAGAACGACTTCGTGTTTGCCGTCAATCTTGCAGTAAACCTGCTGGTCGGTTGCAGCATTTTTTCCGATTTCAATCTGGCGCAGGATTTTGCCGTCCTTGCTTGCCGTCACGAAAACAGAATTTTCGCCAAAACCGTATCGCTCGTCATCTGAAGTGCGGCTTACGACGCCGACCACTTCAATCTTTTTGAAAAACTCTTCGATTCTGAGGCAGACGTTTGCATCGGCCTGAAACTTTTCGGACGGAGTATTGTCGGCAAAATCCTGCCTTACGAACCAGTCTTCGCCCTGCTTTTCAAAAATGACGCGGGGATTCTGTTCATCAGAGCCTTTTTGAATCACCACTCTGTCAAAACCATCCTTGAGCTTTAACGAATAGCCGTCGTTAGCCCCGGAAATCGCCAGCTGACATACAAGGGCAACAATCAGGAGCGCAATTACACCAAGAAGAATCATCTTTCGAAGAGAAATAACCTTAAAAATCTTTGCATCAGAATTCATTTTCATTTTTCACTTCCTTTTGAAATCAAAGTTTCCCTGTCGTCGGTGCTTGCGTAGCGTTCAAGGATTCGTTTTCTGTGCTGCACACGGATTCTCCACACGATGATTCCGGCAGCAACTATCAGAAGCGGAAGAATGTATTGGTTGAAAATTTTAGCAGTCCTGATGCTTGCAACAGAGGAATTTTTCAGAGTGTTGAGGGAAAGACCCTTTGTCCTCATCCTGCACAAATCCTGATTTCCGTTCATGTAGTCAAAGACGTTCCTTACAAAAAGCGCGATCGGCTGACTGCCCTGCTCATCAATAAGCATCGGGGTTGTAACAAGAGAAGTTCCCATTACAAAAATTTTTCCGTTCTGGACGGCTTTTGAAAGATGGCTGCTTCCGATATCAATCGTTGATTTACCGTCAGAAGTTTTTTCATCAGGATTGGATTCAAACTGGCTTGTGAATTTGCCTTCTGCAAGAACGGAAAGTTTTTTGGAATCCATTTCGGTTTTTTCAGGCGGATTAAGGTACATCGGATGGAGCACGATATTTTCAGCCATGGCCCATGACGAATTTGAAGACTTTGCGATTACCGAATATTTTACGGCAGGTTTTTCTTCAATATCGATTGAGCTGTTCTGAGCCGTAAACACGTATGCAAGGTTCTTGCTGATGTCATTTTTCTGGTTCAAGCATGCCTGATCAAGAACAGGAATGAAATATAGCGGAATTTTTCCATATCCTTGCTGGAACTGTTCGTAGCAGTTCATATCCATCACATAGTCTTTATTGAGGACGATTCCATAGGAAGCAAGAAATTCGTTCAATCCTGTGTCTAGCGGTTCGTAGGTCGGGAAGGAATATTCTGTTTCACCAGGAATTTCCACCATCGTGTCTGCAAAGACCGTAAGGTTTCCGCCCTTCATCAAAAACTGATCGAGCTTGTAAAGGGCTTTCTGACTGAACTTTTCTGTCGGTCCGTTGATTACAATGTTCTTCAGCGTTGAAGGAATCTCGTCGTTTTCCAGATCCAGTTCAACAAGTTCGTATTTATCAGAAACAAGCATTTCCAGACGGAAGGCGCCTTCATCACTCTGAGCAAGAGGCCGGCATCTGCTGCTTGTAACATAACCAATCTGATCCCATCGGGAAACAAGGGCTGAAAGACTTTCACTGATTGTTTCTTCAAGTCCTTCAAGGCCTGCAATCGAGTAGCTTCCGAAAAAACCACGTGCAAGACTAATCGGGAGAACTCTGAAGTTGTCGCCGTACTCGATGACGGCTGAAATCGTGCCTTTACCTGAATTGCCCCACGACAAAACGCTGATTCCGTATTTTTCAGCAAGTTCATCAAGAGTCTTGGAATCAGGATCTACGACTTCAAAATCAATCCTGTCAAGATTTTTCTTGTTTACGGCATTGCAGGCAGAAGAAACTGCACTTTCAAGACGGTCAAAACCTTTTATTCCGAATTCAGAAAGGGCCTTTGAATAATAAAGCGTAAGCTTTACCCGGCCTTCGAGTCCGGCAAGGGCTCCTGTCGTATTGATCATTTTTGTCATTGTGTTGGTAAGCGTATATTCAAGGCCGTTAGGATTTGAAATATCATCAAGAACTTCGATTGTATCAGCGTAAACGAGGGCAAGTCCCATATAGACATTCTTGAAACCAACTTCGTTATCCTTTACTTCCTGAATCTGCTTCTGTCTGATTTTATAATCCGAAGCAATCTTCTGACTTTCTTCTTTATCCATGTTGTAGAATTCGTAGCTGAAGTTGCTGTTCGCTTCTCCCTTGTATTCTACCAGAAG
>JAILRX010000110.1 GCA_024697985.1 Treponemataceae bacterium
TTGATAAAACCAGTTTCTTCTAAGTTTGCTTTTTTAAGTGTGTTTTCCCAAGAGCCAAATCTATCTAAAATTATACTAATTGAATAAAGTCCATATTCTTTATATTCAGATGTTGTTATTGCATTTTTTGATAAATATTCAGCAACATAATTTACATTATCCAATAAATCGGTATCAGATATTTTTTTATATTCAGTTTTGTTTCTATATGTTCGCAATCCTGCTTCTTTTAATGTAAGTATCCATGTACCGAAATTTGAAATAAAGGGTGTTGCAGAAAATTTCCCATATTTTTCATAAACTGAGCGAGAAACATAATCTGTTTTTAATTCATTCGCAACTCTTCTCAAATCAGAAATTAATTCTTCTTTAGGAATGTCACGATGATATGCATTTATTTTAAATTCCATTTATTCCTGCGCCCCAGTGCGGGCGTCCACATAACAAATATTCGCCGTATCCGCCATAAATCATTTTACACCGCAATTTGCCATATAAAATTCCTTACAGCTTCTATCTATTTTCCTATTCTACCACAACTTTTGAGAATTTTCATTGTCTTATAAGGTTTCCGTCTAGAATTCCATCCAGCGGGCTTTCGACTTCTTTTGCTCCTCTGTTCAGTACATGTGTGTAAATCATTGTCGTTCGTACATCGCTGTGACCTAAAAGCTCCTGAACTGTCCTCAAATCGTAGCCGTTTTCAAGAAGATGTGTTGCGAATGAGTGTCGGAAAGTATGGCAGCTTGCATTTTTGACGATTCCGGCTTCGCGTATGGCACTTTTTACTGCTTTCTGCAGGATGCTTTCGTCAATGTGGTGTCTCCCCTGCTCGCCTGTTTTTTCGTTTTTCCATCGGTTTTTCTGTGGAAAAAGCCATTGCCATCGAAATTCTTTTGCCGTTTCTGATGAGCGTTTTGTCATGCCGTCACGAAGCTGCACACTGCCCCACCCTTCTGCAAGGTCTTTCTCATGAATTGCTTTTACTTCTGCAATATGAGCCTTTAGTTTCGAAATTAAACTTTTCGGAAGCATAACCCGGCGGTCTTTGCCGCCTTTTCCGTATTTCACGGTTATTTCGTTTCTGTCAAAATCAATGTCGAGAATCCTTAGAGCAAGAACTTCGTTTAGCCGCATCCCCGTTCCGTAAAGAAGCTCTGCAGCAAGTCGTTTGCTGCCTTCAAGCCTGTCTATGATTGATTTGATTTCTTCTTTGCTCAGTACAACAGGAACCCGCTTCTTGTGTTTTGCGTGTATGACTTCCGAAAGGTTTTCTGCATCTTCGTGTTTTACGAATCTGAAATAGAAAAGCAGTGCTGCAAGAGCCTGGTTTTGCGTGGGTGCGCTTACATGCTGCTTTGTTGCGAGGTTCGTCAGAAAGTCGTTTATCTGTTTCTGTCCGAGTTTTTCATTGTAATTTTTGTATGCGGCAAGGAATTCCTTCATCCATTTTGTGTAGGTTTCGATTGTCCGCTGACTATAGTGCTTTGTCTGCAATGCTTCCGAGAGCTTTTTGATTTCCCGTTGTTCTTCAGTTTCTATTGATGGAATTTTCGTGGCAATGGGCGTTTCCTGAACTTGAACATTGAAGTCGCCGAGTTCATACAGATTTTTTAGAAGTGCATCGTTTGAAACCTGTGTATTTGGAATCAGCCATAGTTTCTTTTCGTTGTTCCATTTTCTGCCAGGAACAGCACGGACTGCGTTCAGCATCTTTTCATTGAATCCGTCTGGAAAATGAACCGAGAAATATTGTTCGTTGAAAGGTTTTACATGGACTGTCATTCATTCCCTCCCCTATTTTTCAAGACTGTCTTTCTCCAGCAAAAACGGAATCATTCCTATATAAATTATTCCGTTTTCATCCTGATAGCGTTTCTGGTTTCCGCCGACAACTACTATCTTTTTGAAAAAATCTCCGCTATTAAGCAGCGAACGTGTTTCCTGTTTGACTTTTTCAGGTGTATCAAGTGCAAAAGCTGACTGAATATACACTTTATTAAATCCTTGATTCACGATGAAGTCAATTTCGAGATTTGATTTTTTCTGAACTCCGTTTTCCATTGAAGAAACCTGCACTACTCCGACATCAACGGAATAGCCGCGTTCTACAAGTTCGTTGAAAATTATGTTCTCCATTATGCGCGAGCGTTCCTGCTGGCGGAAATTTAGACGGGCATTTCTGAGTCCTATGTCTTCCGCATAATATTTTGATGGAAAATCAAGGTACGATTTACCCTTCACATCATAGCGGTTTGCCTGTTTGATTATGAATGAATCTTCCAGGTA
>JAILRX010000118.1 GCA_024697985.1 Treponemataceae bacterium
CTTGATGGCTCAGATTGCCAAGCTTGAAATGCATCTTCAGCAGCTCGAGGATAACGCAAAGGTTTGTCTTGGCAAAAACTATACGCTTCGTCTTTGCGATCAGACTTCCCCTGTAATTACTGATGTGCTTGAATCTTTCCGACTTATTTCGATTGATTTGTCTGAAATTATCAGGTTTTTCCGTGAAATGATCATGGCTTTGGGCGAAGATGAAAAGGATGCAACTCCGGTTTGGGAAGCAAAGCAGGTTCTTTCTCGTCTTGAAGGCTACGCAACTTTCTGCAATAACTTCAGGATGTGGAAGGAAAAATCACAGAGCGTTTTTTGGATTGAAAACGGCAACTTCATCCATTTTAATGAAACACCTGTCGACATTTCTTCATTCTTGTACCGCGGGGTTTTCGAGCCGATTCGAACGATTATCTGTACTTCGGCAACCTTGAGTATTTCGGATTCATTTAATTTCTGGCTTTCAAGGGTCGGAATTGATTTCAGCAATCCGCGTCTTTTGCTCGATAATTTTTCATCGCCTTTTCCGTACAGCAAGAACGTGCTTTTTACGATTCCTGTTGATGTACCAAGCCCTGAAAATCCGGTTTTTCAGTCCTATCTTGAAACGACTCTTTCTCAGCTTATTTTGGCTTCAAGTGGCCGCTCTCTTGTGCTTTTTACATCCTACGATTCTTTGAAACACGCGTTTGAAGCTACTAAAAACTACATCACCGATACGGATATCAATCTTTTGAAGCAGGGTGATGATGACAGGTTCAAGCTGCTTGAAAATTTCAAGACAGATATAAACAGCGTGCTTTTTGCAACCTATTCTTTCTGGGAAGGAGTTGATGTTCCTGGCGAGAGCCTTTCTCAGGTCATCATCGTGAAGCTTCCTTTTGGCGTGCCTTCAGATCCGGTTTTTGCATCCCGCTGTGAGGATATAGCAAAACGAGGCGGAAATCCTTTCATGGAACTAAGCGTGCCAGAGGCCATCATCAAATTCAAGCAGGGATTTGGCCGCCTTATGAGACGCAGCAGCGACTATGGAGTCGTAACTGTCCTTGATAAAAGGCTGATAGAAAAATTTTACGGCCAGGTTTTCATGCACAGTATTCCGGAAACCAAGACCTGCATCGAATCAACTTCTGTTGTTTGCAAGTCCATCGAACAATTTCTTGGGTAAACGCTTTTTATATAAAGAGTTAGCGTGTTTGTTACTTGACAGTGTTTTTATAAATCAGTATAGTAAATAGATAAGAAATTTGATGCGGAGGCTATAAGTATGGCAGGAGCTAGTAAAAACTCTCGTACTACGGTTGCTACACATAAATTTTTCTGCTCATGTGGTGGGGAAATTGTTATGAAAACTTTGGTAGACAATGGCAAATTGAAGAATATTGCTGAATGTACAAAGTGCAAGCGTGTAGAACGACGTCCAAAAGATTTTAAATAATTTTTAGCTTGTTGAACAAGCACATTTAATACTGATTATTATTAATAGGGAGGTCTATTTTGACAGGTAAGGATTCTGCTGCAAAAAGACATAGAGAAAGCGAAGTTCGTCGCATGAGAAATAAGTCTACAAAAAGTTCTGTTCACACATGTGAAAGAAAATTCGTAGAAGCTGTTCATGCAAAAGATAAGAATCTTGCAGGTGACAACCTCAAGGCTTTGGTAAAGGCTCTTGATACTGCTGCAAGCAAAGGTATTCTTAATAAAAAGGCTGTTTCTAGAAAGAAGTCTAGAATGGTTAAATTTTATAACGCTTCATTTGCAGAAGCAAAATAACTTTTTCTTTTAATTTAGATTAGGTTGCGTTATTGTTTTCGCAACCTAAATTTTTTTACTGACGGGGTTTTTTATGGCCAAAAAAAAGGTTACAAAATTTGATATTGTTGATGCGGTTTACGAAAAAGTTGACTGTGAAAAAAAGACAATTCAAATGATTGCTGACGCATTTTTGGACGAATTGAAAACCTCATTGAAAGATTCTGCAACCATAGAATTGCGGGGATTCGGAACTTTTGAAATCCGGCTTCGAAAGGGTAAGGCTTCTGCACGAAACCCTAAGAACGGCGAAAAAGTAACCGTACCACCGCATTACGTTGTAGCTTTTAGGGCTGGTCAGGAACTCAAAAATTCTGTCTGGTCTCTCCCAGTAGAAGAAGAATAAAGTAGTCTTTGAGGTTTTATGTCTAAGATAAATCAGGCAAAAAAGAATGTTACTGTTTTAGGTGCCGAAACTGAGTTTACCGGAGAACTTTCATTTAAGGATAATTTGATTGTCATGGGAAGTTTTAACGGAACTATTTCTGCCTTCGGAAACATTGAAATCTCAAAAGAGGCTATGTGCGTAGTCAATTCCATCAGTGCAAATTCAATCGTAGTTTCTGGAAAAGTACGCGGCAACATCAACGCAAATGAGTTCGTTGAAATGAAAAGCGGAAGTGAAATCCAGGGCAATATCAGAACATCAAAAATCAGAATTGAAGATGACGTAGATTTTCAGGGCAAGATCTCAATGATAGATCATGCCGAAAACAGCGACCTTTTTGAAATGAGTTCAAACGAATACCGCGATTCTCTGTCTTTGTACAAAGAACAAAGTGTTGACAACCAGTAATTTCTTCTTATATAATTTATTAAGAATTAAAGATAAATACTTTTTTCCAATCTTTTTATAAAAAAATCAATCTTTTACATATTTTAATTTTTTAGGAAGGTGCTTTATGCAGCTTGAATCTAACGAAGAGCAGGTTAACACATCTGCTGAAACTGAAAAAGATTCACAAATTCAAATGGATTTTGAACAGGATGCCACATCTGACGCGTCTGAGTCAAAAACCGAATCAGAAACAACAGAAAACACAGAAAACAAGGGCGATAACGCTGAAGGCGAACAGAAAACCGGCCACCGCGAAAGGGTAGCTGTTCGAAGTTCACGAGGACAGAGAAGAAGGCCTAATGGAAATCCGCGCCGCGACAACAATGGAGGCCGCGACAACAACGGAAGATCTGAGCGAAATTACTCAGCCGAAGCTGCCGCTTCTCAGGAACTTACACCGGAAGAAGCTGCCGAACGCGAGACAAAACCTCGGCTTTCAATCAACGAACTGAGCAAGATGGGAATGCACGAACTTCGAAATCTTGCGGAAAAATACGGCTTGAACCGCGACGACCTTGCTCCTATGAAAAAGCAGGAACTCGTTTACGTGATTCTGCGTGCCCACACAGAACATGGTGGAATCATTTTTGCAAGCGGTGCCCTCGAAATCCTTCCTGACGGCTACGGATTCTTGCGATCTCCACACAACAGTTATCTTCCAGGACCTGAGGATATCTA
>JAILRX010000129.1 GCA_024697985.1 Treponemataceae bacterium
TTTGATGGATGCCTGCATGGCCTTCGTTGACAAGACACAGGAAACTGTAACAGGTTGGGCAAAGGTTAAGCTCGTTCGCGGACAGATTCGTGCTGCCGGAAGCCATTCTAAATACAGCCTTTACAATGAATCAATTGCATCATTCACAACTGGTGAACTTTATGATCACAAAGATGCTCAGGGATTCATCACATTGTTCGGTCTTCCTTTGAAAGTTCGAGCTATGATGGAACAGCAGGTTGGTGAAGGTCAGGCTATCGTAGAAAGCAAGTCCCTCAAAAAACGCCCTACAGAGTAAGAAAAATAAAAAAATTCATTTTTTTATTTTTCTTACGATAGCACTTTCGAAATGCAATGAGAAAGTGCGTTTAATAGGTTGAGTTTTTCGAAAAATAATGAGAAAAACTCAAGTTTGCAGGTCGGACGCAATCTCAGGACGACGTGCAAACGCCCTACAGAGTAAGAAAAGAGTTTGCAAGTCGGACGCTATATCAGGACGACTTGCGAACATCATACAAGTAAAAAAAATTAAAAAATCTTTTTGGCGGCACATCCATGTGACGTCCATGTTAAGCGAGAAGTTATGGCAGATACAATTAAAGGCGGAAACCACGCAGCCTTATGGAGCGGAAGATTCAAGGAAGGTCCTGATGCCCAGGCCGTTGAATTCGAAACCTCAATTTATATTGATGAACGAATGGCCTTTGATGACATCAAGGGAAGCATTGCCCACGCCAAAATGCTTGGAAAACAGGGCATCATTTCAGACGATGAGGCAAAGCAGATCGTTTCAGGTCTTGAATCAATCGAAAAGGATTTGACTTCAGGTCAGCTCCAGATTGATTATTCTGCTGAGGATATCCATTCCTTTATTGAAGCCACTTTGACCGACAGAATAGGCGAGGCCGGAAAAAAAGTTCATACCGGCCGAAGCCGTAACGACCAGATTGCCCTGGACGAACGTCTTTATCTTAGACGCGCTACCATGGACTTGATTGCAAGCCTCAAAAAGCTGATTTCCGTTCTTACAAAAATTGCAGAACAGCATACAGACCATATCATGCCGGGCTTTACACACATGCAGCACGCACAGCCGGTAACTCTGGCACATCATCTTTGCGCGTGGGCCTGGAGCCTTACCCGCGATGTTGAACGCTTGCAGGATGCGCTCAAGCGAACCTGTATTTCGCCAATCGGATCCGGAGCTCTTGCAGGCAGCGGACTTCCGCTCGACCGTGAATACGAGGCAAAACTTTTGGGCTTTGACTCAATTACGAAAAACAGCCTCGACAGCGTTTCCGACCGTGATTACTGCATCGAATTTGCAAGCATTTTTTCAATCCTGCAAATGCATCTTAGCCGCTTTTGCGAGGAAGTCGTGCTCTGGTCAACGAGCGAATTCAATTTCATCAATTTGAGCGAAAAATGGTCTACGGGTTCTAGCATCATGCCGCAGAAAAAGAACCCTGACTTTGCAGAACTCATCCGCGGACGAACCGGCAAGGTTTATGGCGACCTCATCTCGCTTCTTACGATGATGAAAGGTTTGCCTCTTTCTTACGACCGCGACATGCAGGAAGATAAGGCCAGCCTTTTCGAAGCATACGATACTGTTTCAAGCTGTGTTCAGATTTTTACCTACATGATAGAAAGCGCACAATGGAATCTTGACGTAATGGAAAATGCCTGCAAGGAAGGTTTTTTGAATGCTACAGACGTTGCCGATTACCTTGTTTGCAAAGGAATGCCTTTTAGAACTGCTCACGGAGTCAGTGCATCCTGCGTACGACTTGCCATTGAAAAGAAATGCCATCTTGAGGATTTGACCCTTGATGAATTCAAGCAGATGAGTGAACTTTTTGAAGAAGACATTTTTGCTACAATTGAACCTAAAAAGTGCGTAAATGCACGAAAAACTTCCGGCGGACCTGCAGAAGAAAAAGTTCTGGAACAGATTAAAGCTTTGAAAGAATTCTGCGCAAAATAGTCCTGCTTTATAGATAAAATTATTTTTTGGAGGAAAATAAATGAAAAAACTTACAAAAGTTGTATCGGTATTGCTCGTTGCCTTTCTCGCTTTTGCTCTTTGTGGATGCAAAAAAGACAAGGCTCCTAAAGCTGACAATTCTTTGACAGCTGTAAAAGAAAAGGGCATATTTGTTCTTGGTTTGGATGACTCTTTCCCGCCTTATGGTTACAGGGATGAAGATCAGAATATCGTTGGATACGATATCGATCTTGCAAAAGAAGTTTGTTCAAGAATCGGAGTTGAACTTGTTTGCCAGCCAATCGACTGGAACTCAAAGGAACAGGAACTTAACACAGGTAAAATCGACTGTATCTGGAACGGTTTTACGATGAATGAAGAAAGACTTGCTGCAATGGCATTCACAACAGCTTATGTTGACAACTCTCAGGTTGCTGTTGTAAAAGCTGATGCTGCTTACACCGACCTTGCTTCACTTGCAGGCAAAAAAATCGGTCTCCAGGCTGGTTCAAGTGCTGCTGAAGCTGTTGAAAGTGCCGAAGAATTTGCAACTTCTGTAAAGGAAATCGTTGAATTCAAGGATAACCTTACAGCTCTTATGGATTTGGAAATCGGTGGTGTTGATGCAGTTGTACTCGACATTGGTGTTGCTGAAAATGCAATCCAGCAGGGTCGTTCTTTCAAGATCATTTCAGAAAGCGTAGCTTCAGAAAAATACGGTGTAGGATTCAGAAAGGCTGATGTAGCTTTGAGAGACGCTGTTCAGAATGCTTTGGAAGAAATGGTTGCTGACGGAACAATGGAAACAATCGACCAGAAATGGTTCAATGCTTCTAAATCAGTAATTGGAAAATAATGAAAAAACTTTTATTGGCAATGCTTTCAGGAACCGCTGTGTCCCTGGAAGTGTTTTTTTTGACTTTACTTTTTTCTCTGCCGCTAGGGCTTATAATTTCCTTTGGACGAATGTCCAAGATTAAGGTTATAAGCTACCCGGTCAGAGTTCTTATGCTGATTATAAGGGGAACGCCTCTTATTCTTCAGTTGATATTCGTCTATTTTGCCCCTTACTATATTTTCAAGCTTTCTTATGACAGATTCACGGCTGCAATCATAGCATTTTCCTTGAATTATGCATGCTATTTTGCAGAAATTTATCGAGGCGGTATCGAATCAATTCCGAAAGGCCAGTATGAAGCTGCCAAGGTTTTGGGCTTTACGAAAGTACAGACTTTTTTCAAAATCATCCTGCCTCAGGTTATAAAACGAATCATTCCTGCAAGCGGAAACGAGGTCATGACTCTTGTCAAGGATACGGCTCTTGCACAGACAATCGGTGTTGCAGAACTTTTCCGAGTAGCACAGAATGCCTCAAGCCGCGAGTTTTCAACAGTCCCGATTTTTGTTGCCGGCGTGTTTTACTTTGTAATGAACTGGGTTGTGTCTTTTGCATTTGCCCGTCTAGAAAAAAAATTATCATACTATCACTAGGATTTATAAATGGAAGTTATTTCAGTTAGAAACGTCAAAAAATCTTTTAAAGACAACTTTCAGGTTTTAAAGGATATTTCCTTTTCCGTTAACAAAGGGGAAGTTCTTGGAATCATTGGTCCTTCTGGTAG
>JAILRX010000210.1 GCA_024697985.1 Treponemataceae bacterium
TGTAACCCTGCTGCAGGCCAGAGTTGCCACAAAGCTATGGTTCGTTTCCCTCAGGGAAATTTTGCAATGTTCAACTATAAAGTATCTTTTGCAGGAACAGATTATGCTTTCTATGAAATCATGAGTGAAGAAGTTGCAAAAGGAATCATCGGTGCATATGGCGGAGGAGCTTCTGATTCTGGTTTTAAACCGGATGCAGGAATTGGTACTACTGCTGGGGGCATGAACATGGGCGGCGGCATGAACATGGGTGGCATGAACATGGGCGGCATGAACATGGGCGGCATGAACATGGGCGGCGGCATGAATATGGGCGGAATGAACATGGGTGGCATGAATATGGGCGGCATGAATATGGGCGGCATGAACATGGGCGGAATGAACATGGGTGGCGTTCCTGGAATGTACGGTGGAATGCCTAACGTTCAGAACGTAACTTATCCTTCTCTTGGTGGCGGAGTTGCCAGCAGTGAACAGGGAAATATCGGTCTTATCATGGACGTTAAGATGGAAATGACCGTAGAATTGGGTCGTACAAAACGTCTTATCAAAGATATCCTTGGAATGGGTGAAGGTACAATTATAGAGCTTGAAAAACAGGCCGGTGAACCTGTAGATATTCTTGTAAACAACAAACCAATTGCAAAGGGAGAAGTTGTAGTTATCGATGAAAACTTTGGTGTTCGTGTAACTGAAATTCTTTCTCCTGCAGAAAGGCTTCCTGATACGCAGTAAAGTTTGTTGATTTTGGGTGGGGGAAAATACGAAAAATTCAATTAAAAAACTCATTTTAGCAGTATCTGTTGTATTGATGATATTGTCTGTTTGTCCTCTTTATGCTCAATCGCAAAATGAATCAACAGCTTTGACGGAACTTCAGGAAAAAGAAAATGAAGCTTTTTCCAATATGTTTTCTGAAACAAATGAAAATAACGGTACTGAACGTCGTGAGCCTAATACTTTCTGGCTCTTTTTCAGAACCCTTCTTGTTTTAATCCTTGTAGTAGTTGCCATTTACTTTATTTTTAAGTTTGTCAAAAAATCCACTAATGTCGGTGGTAATGATAAAGATCCTTATCTAAAAAAAGTTGCATCAGTTTCTCTTGCGGCCGGCAAATCCGTTCAGGTTGTGACATTGCAGGATCATTGTTATGTCCTTGGTGTAGGTGACGATGCGGTTACCTTGATCTCCGAACTTGATATGGAAAAAGACAAGGAACTTATCGCTTCAATGAACATCAATAAGGATTCCGAGCCTACTAAAACTCGAAAAGATTTCGCAACAATTTTTGCTTCGGTAATGGGAGTGAAAAAAAATAAGAACGAAGATAACTTGAAATCAAGCCTTTTCAGCCTTCATCGTCAGTCAGACAGACTTCAAAAAAGGGAGAAGTCGGATGAAGATCAGTAAGTTTCTTGCAATATTTCTTTTGATTTTTACAGTTTCTTCATTTTTGCCTGTCTATTCACAGTCGTCAACTTCTCGCGGAACGACTCAGATGAATAACCGGGTATCTAATGTTGACATTCCTCTCGTAGATCTTTCAATCAGGGAACCGAATTCCGGAAAGGAAGTTGCTTTTTCAGTTCAGGTAATGATTTTGCTGACGATCCTTTCGCTGGCACCAAGCATCCTGATTTTGATGACCTGTTTTCTGCGTTTTTCAATTGTTCTTGATTTTATTAAGAGAGCGCTTTCTTTGCAGCAGGTGCCTCCGACTACGGTTCTTAACGGAATCGCTTTTTTTATGACGCTTTTTGTCATGTGGCCGACCTTCAATCAAATCTACACAAATTCATTCAAGCCGATGAGTGACGGACAGATTGCTCTTGACGAGGCCTTCGTTCAGGCTGAAGCTCCGCTCCGTCTTTTTATGTTCCAGCAGCTTGGTGATGACGAAACTACAATCGAAACCTTTATGGGTATGGCAAAATTGCCTCAGCCGAGAAATCCATCAGATGTTCCAACTTACATTCTGATTCCTGCATATATCCTACACGAGCTAACAATAGCCTTTAAAATAGGTGTTTTGCTATATATTCCGTTTATTGTAATTGATATGGTCGTTGCAAGTATCCTTATGTCCATGGGTATGATCATGCTTCCTCCGGTCCAGATTTCTATGCCTTTCAAACTGATGGTTTTCATTTTGGTGGACGGATGGAATCTTTTGACACAGCAGCTTTTTGTTTCTGTTCTAAGGTGAGAGGTTTAGTCTATGACAGTCGGTCTTATCGTTTCAATCCTGCAGGGTGGAATCATCCAGGTTTTAAAATGTGCGCTTCCGGTTTTGCTTGTTGCCCTCGTTGTCGGTTTGATAATTGCAATTTTACAGGCAGTAACCTCGATTCAGGAACAGACTTTAACTTTTGTTCCTAAGATTCTTGCAATCCTTGCAGTCCTTGCCCTTTTGGGCTCATTTATTTTCTCTTCAATGAAAGATTACACAGTTCAACTGTTTCAAATGATCGGCCAGATGTAAAGGGAGAAATAAAATAATTGTTGAATACGATTGTTCAGAATGCACCATTTTTTCTCTTGATTGCAGTCAGATGTTTTGCGCTTCTGATGACACTTCCTCTTTTTTCTATGCGTGGTGTTCCTCGTGTAGCTAAGATTGCCTTGGCCGGCTACATGGCCTTCATGATTTTACCTTTAGTTTATAACAGCGGCTGGCAGTTCAATGAATATTTTGCCGCCAAGGACATTGCATCGGGAGCGTGGTCTGCACAGTACATCATGCTTTTGATTGGCGAAGGATTGATAGGAATTATCATCGGTTTTTATGTGTCCTTGATTTTTGCAGCTTTCAGCAGTGCCGGTCAGTTCTTTTCTTTTCAGATGGGTTTTTCTGCAGCAGAAGCCTACGATGCGCTTTCACAAATCGAAAATCCTTTGATGGGTCAGTATCTTAACCTTGTTGCAATGCTGGTTTTCCTTCAGACAAACGGGTTTCAAAAAATTTTTTTGAGCGGTCTTTTGCGCAGTTTTGAATCTATCAATGCTTACTCTCTTGTTTATTGTAAGGAAAATTTCGTCCGATTTTTGCTCAGAGGTTTGAGCGATCTTTTCCTCGATGGCATGATGATTGCCTTTCCTTTGGTAGGAACTTTGTTTTTAATATCCATTACGATGGGTCTTTTGTCAAAAGCAGCTCCTCAGATGAACCTTTTAAGTGAAGGTCTTCCTATCACGATAACCGTTTCGTTTTTGATTCTTTTGGTTCTTTTGCCTGTAATGATTGATTTTTTCACTATGTCCTTTGATCAGGCTTACGAAAACATTTCGCTCTTGTTCAGCAGGGTAGCGAAGGCGGTGGCAAAATGAGCGCTAAACATTTGGATTTGCAGTGGTTTGCCGCCGAAGATGAAGGTAAGACCGAGGAGCCTACCGAGCATAGGTTAAGTGAGGCTAGAAAAGAAGGTCGTGTTGCAAAAAGCCAGGAGATTCCCGGAGCCCTTGTCTTATTGCTCCCCGTAATTGCCCTTATTTTGCTTGCACCCTGGTTTTTCAAGAATTGTGTTGGAATTTTCCGTTTTTATTTTGAGCGCGTCTCGGAAGTTAATCTTGAAGATCCTGCTCTTGTAGCAGCTTTCTACAAATATTATCTCAAGTTTTTTATACCGATTGCGGCTGTTGCCATTGTTGCCGCAATTGCCGGTAATGTATTTCAGACCCGTGGATTTTTATTTTCGACAAAACCTATTGAGCCAAAATTTTCAAATATTGTTCCGAATTTTGCACGTTATTTCAAAAAGACCGTCGCATCGAGAACTGGAGCCTTTAATTTTATCAAGAGCATCCTAAAAGTTGCCGTAATTTTTTTGCTTTCATATCTTGTGATAAAAAATGATATGTCAAACCTTCTTCTTTTGATGAAGGTCAATCTTTGGTCAGCCTTTCACTATGTTGCAAAGATGGCCGCGAGAATTCTTTTGTTTTCATCCGTGATTTTTCTTGTGATTTCAATCCCTGATTATGTAATTCAGAGGATGGATTTTATGGAATCAATGAAAATGACAAAGCAGGAAGTAAAGGAAGAATACAAGCAGTTGGAAGGAGATCCACTTGTAAAGAGCCGTCTTCGACAGCAGATGCAGCAGATGCTCTACCAGAATCTTCCTAAAATTGTTTCCGAAGCCGACGTTGTAATCACCAACCCAACGCATTTTGCTGTTGTCATCAAGTACGATGAAAAAGTGCACGCTGCTCCTGTAGTTACTGCAAAGGGTGAGGATGATCTTGCTCAAAGAATCAAGCGAATTGCGCGCGAAAACGGCATTGAAATTGTAGAAAATAAACTTATTGCAAGAGAACTCTATGCGAAAGTTAAAATTGGTGATATAATACCAGAAGAGTTTTATCAAACTATGTCCATTATTTTGGCAAAGGTTTTCTCCTTGCGAAATAAAAAATAGTTTTGATGGGGCTTTTGCAAAGAAAGTCATAATGGGTGGGGACTCGTGGCTGAAAATACAAAAAGACGCATAAATTTAGGAAAGTTAGATTTTAAAAACTCAACAAGTCTGGCGATGGGCAGTGCTGTTATCGTTATCGTTTTGATGCTGATTGTACCGCTTCCAACACCAGTTCTCGATTTTTTAATGGCTTGTAACCTGCTGTTCTCAGTTTTAATCATCTTGATGTCAGTTTTTATTACAAAGGCCGTTGATTTTTCAACTTTTCCTACGATACTTCTTATATCAACAGTATTCGGACTAGGTATTAACGTTTCTTCTACACGAATGATTCTGGCTAAAGGTGCAAACTTTGACGGAAAAATGGTAACTGCGTTCGGCAGCTTTGTTGTCGGTGGTGATGAAACCTTGGCCGGTCTTGTAATCGGTATTGTAATCTTTTTCATCTTGATTCTCGTTCAGATGATGGTAATCACAAAGGGTGCAACCCGAATCACTGAAGTTCAGGCTCGATTTACCTTGGACGCAATGCCTAACAAAATGATGGCAATTGATGCTGAATTCAACTCTGGTACGATCGATGAAAATGAGGCAAGAAAACGCAAAATTGATTTGCAGCGCGAGGTAGATTTTTATTCAGCCATGGACGGTGCAAGTAAATTTATTTCCGGTTCGGCAAAACTTGGAATTGCCGTAACGGTATTGAACCTTGTTGCAGGTATTGCAATCGGTATGGGATTCCGTCACGAATCAGATGTTTTTGCAACATATACACGATTTACTATTGGAGACGGTCTTCTTTCTCAGATTCCTTCTCTTTTGGTTTCTGTAGCAACAGGTCTTGTCGTTACTCATACAGCCTCTGATGATACAAGGCCTCTCGGTGATCAGGTTAAATCTGAATTTACCAAGAATTCGCTCATGTATTATATCGCAGGTGGAACGATGGCTCTTTTTGGAGTCCTCCCAGGATTTCCTTGGTATATTCTCATTCCGATGGCTGCAATCGTAATCTTTCTTGGTTACAGACTCAGTTCTTCTCAGAAAAAAGAAAAGGCCGCAAAAATTCAGGCAGAGGAAAAGAGCAAGGCTGCAAAATCTTCTTCTCCAACAAATGTAAGTCCTATCGTGCCGCTTGATCCTCTTGCTCTCGAACTTGGCTACAGCCTCATCAGTCTTATCGATCCTGAAAAGGGCGGAGACCTCAAGGAACGAATCAAGAATATCAGAAGCGAGCTTGGAAATGAGCTTGGTCTTGTAGTTCCTCCGATTAGAATGACGGATAATATCAACCTTGAAGCAAGCGAATATCTTTTCAGAATAAAGGGTGCGAAAGTTGGTTCTGCTACAATTCGAACCGGCTGTTATCTTTGTATGAATACAGGTGGAGTTACCGAAGAAATTCCAGGTGATGCAACTGTGGATCCTGCATTTGGAATGCCGGCTATCTGGGTTTCTCCTGAAAACTGCGAGCTTGCTGAGCGAAACGGCTATACGATTATCGATCCTCCTACTGTAATTGCAACTCATATCACTGAGATGATCAAGAAAAATGCAAGCGAAATACTTGGCCGTCAGGAAGTACGCGCTATTCTTGATGAACTTAAAAAGACCTATCCGACAGTTGTTGAAGAAGTTGAAAAAGGCTTTACGGTCGGGGAAATTCAGAAAGTTCTTCAGGGCTTGCTTCGTGAACAGGTTTCAATCCGAAATATGGTTGTTATCCTTGAAACTATGGCCGATTACGCTTCAGTTACAAAAGATACTACGATTCTTGTTGAAAAAGTTCGTCAGCATCTGGCAAAACAGATTTCAAGTCAGTATGTTGATGACAACAATACGATGCATGTTCTTACTGTTGAGCCTTCGTTCTGTCAGAAGATTGCAGACGCTCAAAAGCTTGAGACTGATCACGGCCTTATGCCGATTCTTGAGCCGGTTGAGCAGAAGAATTGGATTTCTGCAGTCAGTTCCTGTGTAGCTCAGACCCAGAACAGCGGTTATGTTCCGATAATTCTTTGTCCACAGGAAGTGCGCTCGTTGATTAAACTTAGCTTTGAAAGGGAAATGCCAGGTCTTGTTGTTTTATCAATACCTGAAATTGATAGAGAAGTAAAACTTGTTTCTTTGGGGGAGATTCATGTTGAGTGATGACGGAGTTTTTACTGTTGAAGGTGAAGATGATCAGAGCTGTTATATGCAGATTGAAAGACAGTATGCAAAAGGCTCTTACAATATAATCAATCGCAAATCTATTAATTTGAAAACCGGTCCATTTAAGCTTTTTAAAAAACCGGGAGTTCAGCTGACTTATCGCGTAAATTATCCTGGCTCGATTTATAGAAATTCAATGTACAATTCCATGACTAAGAATTTTAATCTGGAAAATACAAAGAATGAAATTTTGGAACAGTCCGGAAAGAAAATTGATGCGCGGATTGATATTCTGACCGAAGCTGTAAAAAAAATGCAGGATACGCTTGAGACAAAATCTTTTGGTACCGCAGAAACAGAACATCCGACAATTACCAAACTTACCGAATGGCTCGAGGACAATGAGTTTTCTGCTTCGTATATAAAAAATATCTGTGAAAGGGCAAGAAAAGTTTTTTCAGTTGATGATCTTGAAGATTTTGATGAAGTTCAAAAGCAGGTTGCACTTTGGATCGGTGAAAAAGTAAAGGTTTCTAAAGTTCAGCTTAAGGCTCTTCCTGAAATCATCCTTCTCGTTGGTCCGACCGGAGTTGGAAAAACAACAACTATTGCAAAGCTTGCCTATAAATACGCTTACGATCAGTGCGTTGACGGTTCAAGAAAAATCGGCCACATCATAACAACAGACTGGAATAAGATCGGAGCTTTTCAGCAGATCGAGACTTTCGCTACGATTCTTGAAATGCCCGTTTCTAAAGTTACAACTCATGACGATTTTGTCACTTTGATTGAACAGAATAAGGATCATGATGATTTTATAATTGTTGATACTGCAGGATTCAGTCCTAAGGATTATGAAAATCTTGCAAAACAGAAAAAAGTTCTCGATGTTAAAAATTACAAGGTTCAGGTCCTTTTGTGTATGGCAGCTTCAACCAAGTTAAGCGACATGAAGGACATAATGCAGCAGTTTGAAATTTTCGGATATGATTCAGTCATCATTACTAAATTTGACGAATCAAATCATATTGGAAACATAATCTGTGCTTTGGAAAGCAAAAATAAAAGTATTTCATATATTACAACAGGACAGAAGGTTCCTGAATGCATAGAGGAAGCATCTGTTGGCAGAATGCTTATGGAGTTGACCGACTGCAACTTAAGTCGTGAAAGTATTGAAGAAAAGTTCGGACCTATAGTCCAGAACAGACAATAAAAATATAAATCAATGGGGTATGAATTATGGAAGATCAGGCTTCAGAATTGCGCATGATGATGCAAAAACGAATGGAAAATACTATAAAAAAATCACCTTATGCTACAAAAAAGGTGGAAGAACATAAAACTCGAATTATTGCGATTACCAGTGGAAAGGGTGGTGTTGGTAAATCGAACATCGCCGTAAACATGGCTATCCAGTATGCTCAGATCGGAAAAAAAGTAATCTTGATTGATGCCGACCTTGGTATGGCTAACGTCAACGTACTTTTGAACGTCGTTCCTTCCGCAAACCTTCTGCATGTAATTGATAAGGGCAAGAAAATGGATGAAATCATCCTGCCTACAGAATACGGAATCCGTTTTATTGCCGGAGCAAACGGATTTTCAAGGATCGCAAACCTTGAAAAAGATGAGCTGGACTTTTTCGTCAAGGAATTTTCAGCACTTGCTGATGCGGATATCATCATTATAGATACTGGTGCAGGTATTTCAAACAACGTTTTGAGTTTTGTTGCCGCTGCTGATGAAGTATATGTAGTTACAACTCCGGAACCGACAGCAATTACCGATGCGTACGGAATGATTAAGATTATCGCAACAGAACTTCCTCTTTCAGAATTGAACATGAAGCTTATCGTAAACCGTGTCCATTCAGCAGATGAAGGAAAACGAGTTTCAGACCGAATCATCAATATTGCCGCTCAGTTCTTGAACTACAAAATAGAATATCTTGGTTTTATTTACGATGATCCGCAGGTTTCAATTTCTGTTGTGCGTCAAAAACCTTTTATTATTGCAAATCCAAATTCAAATCCAGCAAAATGCATCAAGCATATTGTCGGACGAATTGAAAAGACAGATTTTGATGATGATGAGGGATTTTCGAGATTTTTGAGAAAATTTACAGGAAAAAAGAAGTGAAATTCTCCAAAATTACAAATTGCTTGACCGAACTCATTTTTTGCCTTAATCTATTTAGGGAGGATTATTGATGTTTAAACCTAAGCCTATTGCTATTGCTGCAAGTGTTGGGTTTGTCCTCTCTTTTATCATTGGACTTATTTGCGGTGTGCGGATAGGTTTCGTGTTTTTAAGGGCTTTTTTGTTTGCAATCCTTTGCGGCGGAGTTTGTTTCGGAGCAATGTTTGTATATGAAAAGTTCTTGAAAAGCGATTCATCCGGTGAAGCCGAAGATTTGCATTCTGAAACTCAGGAACCGGAAGTTACTGAAAGTTTTGAAATTTCGGAAGATGCTCTTCCAGATGAAGAAGCATCTCCTGCGTTTTATGTGGAAGCAAAAAACGAGCCGAAGCCTTCAGTTGCAATGCCTGTTTTTAAGGCAAGTTCAGTTGAAAAAATAACATCAGCAAAGGCAGTTTCTCCTGAAGTTGAGAAAAAGCCTGAAGTAAAAAGTTCTGTTCCAGAAAAAGTGGTACAAGATGCCGACGAACTTGAAGCTATTGATGATGAAGTTCCTTCTCCAAAGGAAAAAGTTCCTGCCGTAGAAAAAGCTTCTTCTCCAGTTGCAGAAATTCATGAAGAACAGACTGCTTCTTCAGCACCAGCAGAGGTGGCTGTAGAAGAAAAAGCTCCTGCTTCGGAACTTGATTCTGAATTAGACGAGTTGCCTGACTTTGGCTCCGTAATTTCAGAGGTTTCTGAAGATGTTGCTGACTTGACCGACAGTGGCGAGGTCTATCACAGCAGTTCTTCCTCGTCTTCTTCGGCGAGTGTAGATGGACAGGATGCTGATACTATAGCAAAAGCTATTAGGACGATGCTTAACGGGGACTAAAAATATTTAAGGTGTGGGAAAATGACTTCAACAGTTAACGAGCAAAAAACGGAAGATGAGCTTTGGCTTGAATTCAAGAAAACTAAATCACCGCAGTTACGAGATAAGTTTATTCGACAGTACATGCCGCTTGTAAAGCATGTTGCAGGTAAACTTAATGTCGGAATGCCAGGCAGCGTTGATTATGATGATTTGGTCGGATATGGTCAGTTCGGATTGCTTGATGCAATCAATAAATATGATCCTGAAAAAAACGTTAAATTTACTACCTATGCAGTCACCCGAATCCGAGGAGCAATTTTAGATGAATTAAGGTCTTTGGACTGGGTTCCTCGATCAGTAAGACAGAAAGCTCGTGAAATTGAAGATACTATTGCCGGTCTTGAAGCAAGACTCGGTCGTTATCCTACAGATGCTGAAATAGCAGAGGCTATGGGCATTTCAGAAGAAGATTATTACCGAACAGAATTAAAAATCTCAGGAACAAGCGTCCTTTCCTTGAACGATGTTTGGTGTTCAGGAGATGATTCAGACAAGATGTCTATCGGTGATGTTATCGAAGCTCCTACAAGCCTGAATCCGGATGTCATCGTTGAGCGAGAGGAAATTCGAAGGGTAGTGGTTGAAGCCATCAATGAATTACCTGAAAAAGAAAAAATGGTTCTTGTTTTGTACTATCATGAAGATTTGACCTTCCGTGAAATCGGAAAAGTTTTAGATGTAAGTGAATCCCGCGTTTCTCAGCTGCACGCAAAAGCAAACTTAAGACTCCGTGCAAAATTGACAAACGTCCGAAAAGGTATCATGTAAAAGAGGTTTTTATATGAACATCACCCTGGATGATATCCGCAAAGATTTAAAAGTTGCACTCGAAAACGATGAGAACCTTCGTTATGTTGATGTTCTTGCAGATACCTTGGATGATGCTCTCGCTGATGCCGCCGTTCAGCTTGATACGGCTGTTTCTGCCCTCGAATATGAAATTCTCGAAAGAGGCTCGAATGGATTTTTGGGTTTGTTGAAAAAGAACTGGAAAATCCGGGCCTACGAAATTGCCAAGACTACCAAGAAAGTTAAGAAAGATGAATTCGAACAGATGTTCTCTGATGATGATATCGTTGAAACCGTTGAAGTTATCGATAAAGACGGCGAATACATGGTTCGAAAATTCAATACCGTCGAAAACGGTCCACAGATATGCCTGAAAGTCGTATTGCCTGTTGGTAACGGGGATGCGGTTCGATTCGGCGAAGTTCTTGAGAGCGTAAAAGTTCCATCATTCCTTAGTATTGATGAACCTGCAATTAAAAAGGCCGTTGAATCAGGAACTGAAGGTGAATACGTTCCGGTCGGAGTTTTCAGACACGAAGGTGCTGATGATTCTGTAATCGTAATTGATATTTCAAGCGACGACATGCATGCCATGGCTACAGTTTCTCAGTCTGGTCCTGCCGGCGCTGACCTTGATTTGTCTCAGATTAAAAAGGCCTTGGAAACACAGGGTGTTTGTATTCCGATTCCTGACGAACCTATTATCGAATTTATTGATCATCCTGTTTATGGTGAGCCTTACGAAATTGCTACAGCGCCGGCTCCTGAAGACGGAAATAACGCTTACGTCGAATATCTGTTTGAAACGGACCGTTCAAAATTGAAATTAAAGGAATCTGACAAAGGTCAGGTTGACTATAAAGAGCTTAATACAATCGAAAACGTTGTTGAAGAACAGCCTCTTGCACGTAAAGTTCCTGCTGGAAAGGGTAAGAACGGAAAAACGCTTAAAGGTGTATTCATGCCGGCCAAGGACGGAAAGGATATCAATCTTCCTCTTGGTAAAAACGTTCATGTTGATACTGACGGAATTACAATTCTTGCAAGCTGTAAAGGACAGGCTCTTCTTGTCGGCGACAAGGTTTCAGTTGAGCCTATCCACGAAATCGCTGGAAATGTATGCGCTAAGACCGGTAACATCAACTTCTTCGGTACTGTTATCGTACGCGGAAACGTCGAAGATGGTTACGATATTATCGCATCTGGAAATATCGAAATTTCAGGTTCTGTCGGTAAATGTAACCTCAAGGCTGATGGAGATATCGTCATCAATCAGGGTATCATGGGTGGTGACCAGGGATCTATTATCGCAGGTGGTTCAGTTTGGGCAAGGTTCATTCAGAATACGACTATTGATGTTGGTGAGTACCTTATGGTTTCGGACGGTATCGTCAACTCAGAAGTTACCTGTAACAAAAAAATCATTATTACTGGAACTAAAAAGCAGGCCGCCATCAAAGGTGGACATTTGTTTGCAAAAGAAGCTGTTTATACCAAGGATATCGGTGGTAGCGGTGGTGGTGCCAAGACTATCATTGAAGTCGGCGTAGACCCTAAGGCTAAAATCCGTATGGTTGAATTGCAGCAGATGCAGGATAAGATCCAGAAAGAAATGGATGACAGCGAGCTTAATATTGAACAGCTCGAAAATATAAAGAAGGTTCGTAAGCGATTGCCTCAGGATAAGGAACTTCGACTTAACGAAGAAAAAGAGAAGTTTGAAGGACTCCGAGCAGAATATGAGACTAACTCAAAAGAACTTTCTGAAGTTTTGGAGCATTTGCGAAATTTGAAGGCTGTCGGAAAAGTTTCTGCTTCTGGTATGGTTTACTCCGGAACACAGATCTTTGTTCGTGACGTCAAGGATGAAATTCGTAACGATTTGAAAGGTGTTACCTTCTTTTTGGAGGATTCTGTCGTTCGACGAGGAGCCTACGAAGCGCCTGATGAAGAAGATCTGAAGAGAGTTCCTAGCGGCTATTCTGCCGATTAACTTTGAAAAAGAGCAAAATATAAGGAGTTACTCGTGGCTATTCAACCAATAGATCTCCAGACTCTATATACTCAGATGGATAAGGTTTCTAAAACTGTCATTCAGCAGCAACAGGGAGCCGCTTTGCAGAATTCAATGATTCAAGATGCAAAGTTGCAGAAAGAAATAGAAAATAAAAACGTTATCAACGAAACAAAAAAAGATGAGCAGATGAACCAGATTAAGGATCGTAATGGTTCGGCAGGCAACGGAAAAAACGGCTCTAAGAAAAAAAATCACCAGGAAGAAGAGAAGAATGAGTCGTATGTTATAAAAGATCCTGCACTCGGCAATAATCTTGATGTTTTTGGTTAAACTGGAAATTGAGGCAGAAAAGTGACTGTTATTATAATTAGTTCTGTAATATTGTTTTTTAACATAATCATGTGGATTGTCGTAATCCGATTGATCAAAAAAGAGTTTTCGGCTGACGGAAGTCTTGAAGAGGCTCGAAACGAAGTAAATAAACTTATCATGGCAATCGACCGGACAGCAGAAGATGATATCACTTTGATTGAAAACAACAGGGAGATGCTCCAGGATCTGCTTTCTCAGATTGAGAAGAAAATCAAGCTTTACAATAATATCCTTGATCAAAAAGAGTTTGAGAAAAATGTTTCAGAGCAGTTAGTTTCTCTTGAGGATGAGCCGGTTCCAGAAGAAAAAAAGAAGACTGCAAATCCTGTAAAGAGGGCTGCAAACTCCTATGCCGCTCGTTCAAAAAAGACAGGTGAAGCTAAGAATTTCAGTCTGTTTACAGAAAATGCCGGCACATCAGACTTTCAGAAGCAGAGTGAGCTTTTTGAAAATGCGGTAATCAACGATGTTTACGGAAAGAATGAATCACAAAATTCATTGAACATAACCAAGGCAAAGAATCAGATTACTCCTAAAAAAGACATAAAGACTCAGATTGTAGACATGATCAATCAGGGGCTTTCTTCTGACATCATCTCGGAAAAACTTGACGTGCCTGTAACTCAGGTTGAGATGTTGATTTCGGTAAATGGAAAAATCTGATTTATGAAATTGCTTCATTATACTTCAAAAAAGATTCTGGTCTTTTTCTGCGCACTTTTATTTCTGTCCTTTTTCTGTGCCGCTCAGGATTCTTCTGAAGTGAAATGGGAAAATAAAAACCGGGTTGTCCGTTTTGATTTTGATAATGATTTGGTTTTCATCAGGCTTAAGAACTTTTACGGGCTGTGGCTTGATGATGAATATCAGGTTAACTGGGACTTTTCAAAAAAGAAGCTGCTTTTAACCGAGGATGAACTTTACGTTCGTTTCTGGTATAAAATCCTTCCGGAAATTGATTATTACGTTCCTCAGAACAATTTTTCCGAAATTACTATGGATAATCAGGCTACGGACGAATATGTCTATGCCTATCTTTTTACGGGAACAAAAACTTTTCGTGTGCGCTACTGGAAATGCTCGATGGATGTTTATGACGAGCAGAAAAAAATCACCCATACGATTGATTCTGTAGAATATCAGCTTCCAAAATATCTGATTGTCGGCGGCATTCCGTATACCTGCATCATGGGGCGCGGTGAAAAGCTCAGGAACAATATTTTCATCGACTTTGAGCAGGAGTTTCCCAAGGCTAAATTCATTAAATCAGACAACGATGAAAAACGAAACCTTGTTCTCGACGAGCCATTTCTTTTGCGCATAAAGTGACTGTATTGACATTAATTTGCTTTTTGTGATAATGTATTGACGAACATAATATACTTTATTTAATTAAGAGTCGTTCAAACGGCTCTTTTTTTATATTCAATCAGTTATTTTGGAGTAAATTTGGAATACTTAGCATTAAATCAAATCCCTTACTATGAAGATTGCAACAAAATTGTAGAAGGGCTTGGTTATTCATTGGTTTCTGTAAAAGTGACGCCGATGAAAGGTCGAACTCAGGTTCAGGCCGTAATTGCATTTAAGGACCCTTCAATTTCCGAGGGTATTGGAATTGATGACTGCGCAAAAGTACACAGACTTTTGGCTCCAACAATGGAAAATCTTCTTTCAAATCAAGACGTTTACATGGAAGTTACCTCACCAGGAATGGAAAGGGCAATTAAAAATGCCGCTGAATTTGCATTGTTCGTAAAGAAAAATGTTAAAGTCTACAGCGTGGAAAAGTCTGATTGGATCGAAGGTGAAATCGTTTGCTCTGATGAAAATCAGCTTACGTTGAAAACCGCCTCGTCTAACGAAAATCTTGTGATTCCGTATACGACTATAGCGAAAGCAAAATTAATATATTTATAGGAGATTATTAAAATGGCATCTGAAATGGCAGAAGCAATTCAACAGCTTATTAACGAACAAGGATATACAAAAGAACAGGTTTTGCAGATTATCGAAAACATGTTGAAAGCTGCATATAAAAGGACTTTTGGAACAAATCAGAATTGTATCGTACAGTTCAACGAGGATGAAACCGACGTATGTGTTTATTCTAGAAAGGTCGTTGTTGACGGTGTTTATGATCCTGTAATTGAAATCGAATTGGATGAAGCAAAAGAACTTGCTGGAGATGAAATCGAAGAAGGTGATGAACTTGACATCCCGATTGATCCAAAAAGTTTTGAGCGATCTGCTGTTCAGACCGGAAAACAGACAGCACATCAGTCTTTGTCTGAAATCCAGAAAGACAGTATTTATTCAGAATATAAAGATAAGGTTGGTGAAATCATCATCGGTTATTACCAGCGTGAAAAGAACGGAAATATTTTTGTAGACTTGGGAAAAACAGAAGGTATCCTTCCTGCTAAAAACCAGTCGCCAAGAGAAAGTTTCGTAAAGAACGACAGAATCAAGGCTATGATTACAGAAATCCGAAATTCAAGAAACGGACTTCAGATCGTTCTTTCTCGAACATCTCCTGACTTTGTACGTGCAATCGTTGAACTCGAAGTTCCGGAAATCGAAGAAAAGACAGTTGAAATCAACAAGATCGTTCGAGAAGCCGGATACAGAACAAAGATTGCTGTTTCTACTTCTAAGCCAGGTCTTGACCCGGTTGGTTCTTGTGTTGGACAGAAGGGTGTACGAATTCAGTCTGTTATCAAGGAAATCGAAGGTGAAAAAATTGATGTCCTGAGATATGATCCGGATCCAAAAGTTTTCATTAAAAACGCTCTTCTTCCTGCAAAGGTTACTGCAGTTGTCATCACAGATGAAGAAAAGAAGATGGCTTTCGCAGTTGTTCCAGATGATCAGCTTTCATTGGCTATCGGAAAACAGGGCTTGAACGTAAGACTTGCAAACAAACTTACAGACTGGATTATTGATGTTAAGACAGAAGATCAGTGTGAAGACCTGAATTCAATTCTCGCTGAAAGCAGAAAGGCAGCTCAGGACCTGTTCAGTAACGAAGAATACTATGAGAGCGTTAAACTTTCTGAAATCGAAGGTATCGACAAGAGCATTCTTGACGTACTCATGCAGAATGAAATCGTTACAGTTGAAGATTTTGACAATGCTGATGCAGACGGTCAGTTGATCAATATTGAAGGCCTTAGCGCAGAAGATATTGAATCAGTAGCTGTAGCACTTGATGCTTGGGAAGCAAGCGCAAATTCTGAAGATGAAAACAACGAAGTTGAAGAAGCTCCAGTTGAAGAAGCAGCAGCAGAATCTGAACCAAAAGCAGAAAATGATTCTGAAGAAGCTGAAGATGAAGAATACGAAGAAGAGTACGAGTGTCCTGAATGTGGCGCTAAGATTACAATTGACATGAAAGTATGTCCTAACTGCGGTGTAGGATTGAGTTTTAAATTTGAGGATGAAGAATAGGGTAGAAAATGGCTGAAGAACAAGAGAAAAAGGTTAGAGTAATAAAAAAAGCAAAGAATGATAATTCTTCTGCAGACAATCGTTCTGAGAATGCATCGCCTGAAGTAAAACAGGTTGTAATTCGAAAGAAAAAGGCTGTAGTTGTATCAACGTCTCCAGAAAAGAAACCTGTTGCTTCAAGTTCAGAAAAGAAGGAAGTTTCTTCTTCTAATCCTCAGAATGATTCCGAAAAGAAGGTTGCAGTTGCTGCAGAACCTGCTGTTGAGAAAAAGGTGCCTGTTCAGAAACCTACTCAGTTTGTATTGAGTCCTGAAAGACCTAACAGCAAACAGGGAAATCTTGCTGACAGGGGACGACCTCAGCGACAGAATTCTCAGGGTCGTGGCGGATATAACCGGGATGGTGGTTATCATAACAATTATGATAACAATCGCTCTCGAACTTCTAATTTTACTGGAGCACAGGCTCGAGAATCATTCCAAAACCGAGACAGAGGAAATAATCAGGGCGGAAACTTTGACAGAAATCGTCAGGGTGGATTTAACCGAGATGGAAATTTCAATCGCGATGGACAGAACCGAAATTATGGAAACCGAAACGGAAATTCTTCGTTCCAGGGACGACCTAGACCAGGTTTTGGTCAGGGTGCAAGACCTCAGGGCGGTGCAAAACCAGGTTTTGGTGGAAAAGGTTCAGGCGGATTTTCTTCTCCGATGCCACCTATTGATGACAGCAGAAAAGTTCCTTCAAAAAAGACTTTTGTAAAGAAAAAGACTGAATATTCAAAGAAGAACAAGGAAGAAGATTTTGATGAAAGCTACTTCCTTCAGAAAAAGAAGCAGGCTGTAAAGACAAATCCAATTCCTGAACGAATTGACATCATGGAAAGTATTTCTGTTTCAGATTTGGCTAAAAAAATGAACCTTAAGGCTTCAGACATCATCGCCAAATTGATGAGCATGGGTATGATGGTTTCTATCACTCAGTCAATCGATGCAGATACAGCAACATTGGTAGCTTCTGAATATGGATGTGACGTTCATATCATCAGCTTGTATGAAGAAACGGTTATCGAAAGTGAAGCAGACAATGAAGAAGACATGATGACCCGTCCACCAGTTGTTACTGTAATTGGACACGTTGACCATGGTAAGACAAAGACTTTGGATGCTATTCGAAGTGCTCACGTAGCAGAAAGTGAATTTGGTGGTATCACACAGCATATCGGTGCCTACATGGTAGACACACCTAAGGGAAAAATCACCTTCCTTGATACTCCGGGTCACGAAGCCTTCACTATGATGCGTGCTCGTGGTGCTGCAATTACCGATATCGTTGTACTTGTAGTTGCTGCTGATGATGGCGTTATGCCTCAGACAATCGAAGCTATCAATCATGCAAAAGATGCTAAGGTTCCGATTGTAGTTGCAGTAAACAAGATTGATAAACCGGAAGCAAATCCGGATAAAGTAATGACTCAGCTTTCAGAACTCGGCCTTATGCCGGAAGAATGGGGCGGAGATACACAGTACGTTAAAATCAGTGCAAAACAGAAAATCGGTATTGAAGATTTGCTTGATGCAATCCTTCTTCAGGCCGAAATTCTTGAACTCAAGGCAAACTGGAATGTACGTGCAGAAGGAAAGGTTATCGAATCTCGAACTGATCACGGTCGAGGTGTAGTATCAACAATCATCGTTGAACGTGGTACCTTGAAAATCGGTGATCCTTATGTTGCAGGTATTTATTCTGGTCGTGTTCGCGCTATCTTTAATGACCGTGGACAGAAAATCAAGGAAGCAACACCAAGTATGCCTGTTGAAATCCTTGGTCTTGAAGCAATGCCAATGGCTGGTGATCCTTTCCAGGTAACCGACAGCGAAAAGACAGCCCGAGATATTTCTACAAAACGTCAGGAACTCAAACGATTCGAAGCTGCAAAAGCAGTTAAGAAGGTTTCTCTTGATAACTTGTATGAAACAATTGATGCCGGTGAAGTTACAGAACTTAAGGTTGTAATCAAGGCAGATGTTCAGGGTTCTGCAGAAGCTTTGAAGACTTCTTTGGAAAAACTTTCTACAAAAGAAATCAGGCTTGTTGTCATTCACTCATCAGCTGGTGCTATCAACGAAAGCGATGTATTGCTTGCTGCTGCTGACTCGAATGCAATCATCATCGGATTTAACGTTCGACCAACTCCTAGGGCAAAACTTCTTGCCGATCAGGAAAAGGTTGATATCAGAAAATACAACGTAATCTACAAGTGTGTTGAAGAAATCACACAGGCTATGGAAGGTATGCTTAAACCTGATGTTAAGGAAGAAGTTGCCGGTATGATCGAGGTTCGCGATACATTCAAGGTTCCAAAAGTTGGAACTATCGCTGGATGTTACGTAACTCAGGGTACTGTAAAACGAACTTCTACTGTCAACATTATTCGAGACGGCATCGTAATCCACTCTGGAAAGATTTCATCACTCAAGCGCTTTAAGGATGATGCAAAAGAAGTTGCAACAGGTTTCGAGTGCGGTATCGGAATTGAAAACTGGCAGGATATCCAGATCGGAGACCAGTTCGAAGTTATCGAATACATAGAAGTTGCCCGAAAACTTGGCGATACAATTGCTGAATCTAAAGCAGAAGATAAGGCTTCGGAGTAATTTGTAATGTCAGAATATAGATTGCAAAGACTGGGGGAGCAGATCAGGGAAGAAATTTCCAAGATGCTCCTTTCAGGACAGATAAAAGATCCTCGTGTTTCCTCATTCCTGTGCATCAACAGGGTTGAGGTAACCGCTGATTTGGGATATGCCAAGGTTTATGTTTCAAGTTTCATGCAGGATAAATCCGTTGAAAAGGGTGTAAAAGGTTTGCAGAGTGCAGCCGGTTTCATCCAGTCTACTATTGGCAAGAAACTTACAATCAGACAGTTTCCTAAACTTACTTTTGTTGTCGATACCAGTATCAAAGACGGTATTGATATGGTAAATAAGCTTAATCAGCTCGAAAAGGAAGACGCTGAAAAGGCCCGCCTTGCACAGGAATCTGGATATATTCCAAGCTCACAGGAAGAATAGCTGAACTCATGGCAGATGGAATCGTTTTATTTGCCAAAAATAGCGGGCAGACCAGTTTTTCTTCTCTTTTCACAATAAAGCACGGACTGAATACCAAAAAAGTCGGTCATACCGGAACTTTAGACAGTTTCGCTGACGGACTTTTGGTAGTCTGCGTTGGAAGTGCTACTCATCTTGTAAAGTACATCACTGAATTAGACAAAGAATATGAAGCCGTTATTGAGTTCGGCTCGGAAACAGATACTCTGGAATTGACCGGGAATGTCGTAAAGACAGCGGAACTTCCAAAATATGGCGATTTTATAAAGGCTGTTGATAAATGGACTGGAGAAAATGATCAGATACCGCCAAGCTTTTCAGCAATCCATGTTGACGGAAAACGTCTCAGCGACCTTGCACGAAACGGAAAATCCGTAGAAATCCCATCAAGAAAAATAAATGTGTACAAGTCTGAAATTTTGGATTGCAGAAACGACAGAAATGAAAAATGCACAGGCGATTCTGATGTCGTAAAATATGCCCACGTTGCGTTCACCGTTTCAAAAGGAACTTATATCAGAAGTCTTGCGCGCGATATTGCAAACGACTGCACTTCCTGTGCTCATTTGGCAGCCCTCAGACGAAACAGAGTAGGAAATTTCGAATTGAAAAATGCCCTTGGATATGAAACCTTGCCAAAATTTTGTATTGACGGTTTTTTGAATCAAAAACTTTTATCCCCTGAAGAATTGAAAAGTCGTGAACGGGGATTGGAAGAGGACGTTAAAAATTACGTTTTTGAGCTTGATGAAAAAACTGCTGTTTTATGCGGCTTTAATATTTTGTTTCTTAAGCCGGACTTTATTTCAGATTTTCAAAACGGCAAAAAATTAAACAAATCGATGTTCGAAAATCAGATTTCAGAAAAATCGTTCAATGCTGTTTTTTGCCAGGATAAATTTCGCGGACTGATTTCTCTGGAAAATGGAAATCTATCCTATTGTTTTGTCAGGAGCGGAATATGAGAGTTTTTTCATGGAGCGAGCTTGATGATCTTGCAAAATTCTGCTTTTCTCAAAATAAAAATAGCGCGCTGACTGTCGGAGGTTTTGACGGCCCGCACCTTGGACACAAAAGTCTGTTCGATTCTGTTCTTCAAAAAGAAGACTTTTTGCATGGTGTCGTTACGTTTGATTTTACCGATGAATATATAAAACATAAAAGGGAATTTTTAGGAGAGCTTTCAACAGTAAAGCAGAAACTTGAGGTTTTTGAGAATTTGGGCTTCGATTTTTGTCTGATGATTGACTTTTCTTCTAATTTCAGTAAAATTAAAGGGATTGATTTTCTTAAAATGTTGGGAAAATCTTGTTCTATGCAATTTTTAGCTATTGGTACCGATTTCCGCTGTGGATATAAGTTAGATACCGGCGTTGCCGAAATATCAGCTTATTCGAAGCAGGTTGGTTTAGAATTAGCAGTTTGCGATTCTGTTCTGTTCGATGGAAAACGCATAAGTTCATCTGATATTCGTCAGTGCATCAAAAACGCTGACTTTTCAACGGTTGATAAACTTCTTGTTTTCCCTTTTTATCTGGATGTTTCAGAAATACGCTGGCTCGATTCGTCGTTTAATCAAGGTGAAAAGATTGCACACAGAAATTCCTTTCAGGTTTTGCCGAAAAACGGCGCTTATAACGTGAAAGCAATTTGTTCTGATAAGGCACATTCTTTTAGTACGGTGCTTTATGTGGAATCCGATTTCCTTCGCCTGGAAATTCCACTTGGACAGGATTTTGAACCAATTCAGAAAATCACATTTGTTTATTAAAATGGAGAAATTAAAATGGCACTTTTAAAAGAACAAGTTACAGCTACCGTTTCAAAATTCGGAGCTAACGAAAAAGATACAGGAAATACAAACGTTCAGATCGCTCTTCTTACAGACAGAATCAAGCAGCTTACTGAACATTGTAAGGCATTCCCAAAAGACAAGAGCGCAGCTCGAAGCCTTCTTATTTTGGTAGGACAGAGAAGAAAGCTTTTGAGATACCTTCAGAGAACAAATCTTGAAGGCTACCGTTCTTTGATCAAAGAATTGGAATTGCGCAAATAGTTCTAATTTGGTTGAGGCACTTTTGCGTTTTTGCATAAGTGCCTTATTTTTTATAAAGCAGTTTGCTTTTAACAAAATGGTCAAAAGATCGGCATATGGATAATGAGTTTTGTAATTTCGCTTGAAATTATAGAATTCAATCTCGATATACCGATCGACCGAAAAAATAAATCTACATGAGGAAAAATATGGTAGAAAGAGTTACTTATCAGTTAGGTGATGCAGAACTTATCCTTGAAACAGGAAAAATCGGAAAACAGGCTAATGGCTGTGTTTACGCTCAGTGGGGTGGAGCAGCTGTTATCGCTACAATTTGTGCATCAAGTTCAGTTACAGAAGGACAGGATTTCGTTCCTGTTACAGTTGAGTATAATGAAAAATTTTATGCTGCAGGAAAAATTCCTGGAGGTTTCGTAAAACGAGAAGGACGTCCAAAGGACAAGGAAATCTTGGTTAGCCGACTTATTGACCGACCAATGCGACCTCTTTTTGAACCTTCATTTGGTCATGAACTTCAGATCGTTCCAACCTGCGTTTCAGCAGATGGCGTTCATACACAGGATATTCTTGCTGTATTGGCTGCAAGTGCTGCAACTTGTATTTCAGACATTCCTTTCCACGGACCAATCGCAGCTTGTCGTGTTGGTTACCTCGATGGAAAATACATCATCAACCCTACATTCAAGCAGATTGAAGAAGGCGACATGGAAATCGTTGTAGCCGGAACAAAAGACGGATTTACAATGGTTGAAGGTGGAGCAAACGAAGTAAGCGAAGAAGTAATGCTCGGAGCTCTTGCTGAAGCTGAAAAATTCATCAAGGAAATGTGTATTCTTCAGGAAGAACTCGTTAAGAAAGCTGGAAAAGAAAAGCTTCCTCTTAACCCGCTCGACATCACACTCGAAAATGCAGAAGAACTTGAAAAAGAAGCAACTCCACTCTTGAAAACAGCTTGTTTCCAGGATGGAAAAATGAACCGAGGTGTTGCAATTGCTAAGGTTATTGCAGAACTCAAAGAAAAACATGCTGAACAGCTTGCAGATCCTGTACAGGCTAAACTTTTCGCTACTTTGATGGATGACATCCAGTACAAACTTTTGCGAAAATCAATTCTTGATGAAGGCGTTCGAATTGACGGACGAAAAACTGATGAAATCAGACCTATCACCTGTGAAATCAATGTTTTGCCTTCACCACACGGATCAGCACTTTTCACACGTGGTGAAACACAGTCTTTGGCTGTATGTACTTTGGGTACAGCAATGGACGAACAGTCTTATGACGACATCGACGGAGACAGAAGCGAACACTTCATCCTTCACTATAACTTCCCACCATACTCAGTTGGTGAAACAGGAAAACTTACAACAGGTAGACGAGAAATCGGACACGGAAACCTTGCACGCCGTTCTTTGGCTCCAATGGTACCAAGCCGAGAAGAATTCCCTTACACTGTTCGTGTTGTTTCTGAAATTATGGAATCAAATGGTTCTTCATCACAGGCTTCTACTTGTGGCGGTACATTGTGTATGCTCGCTGCTGGTGTTCCAATGAAGAAGATGGTTGCCGGAATTGCAATGGGACTTATCACTGAACCAGAAGGTGACAATCCATACGGAAAATATAAGATTCTTTCAGATATCCTTGGTGAAGAAGATCACCTCGGAGACATGGACTTCAAAGTTGCCGGAACACGAGATGGTATCACTGGTTTCCAGATGGATATCAAGATTGCCGGTGTAACAACTGAAATCATGAAAAATGCACTTGAACAGGCTCGAAAAGGCCGAATGCACATCCTTGGAATCATGGAACAGTGCATCAATAAGCCTGCTGCATTGAGCCCACGAGCTCCACAGATCCTTACAATGAAGATTCCTGTAGACAAAATCGGAGCTTTGATTGGACCTGGCGGAAAGAACGTTAAGGCTTTGTGTGCTCAGTACGATGTTACAATCAACACTGATGATGACGGAACAGTTACAATCTATGCTAAAAACGGTATTTGCGCTGAAAATGCAAAGAAAGCCGTTAAAGGTATTACAGAAGATCCAGAAGTTGGAACAATCTATCAGGGAACTGTTAAACGAATCATGGATTTTGGTGCATTCGTTGAAATTCTTCCAGGAAAAGAAGGTTTGTGCCATATTTCTAAACTTTCTAGACAGAGAGTTGAAAAAGTATCTGATGTTATCAGCGAAGGTCAGCAGATTCCTGTTAAATTGCTCGAAATTGACAAGATGGGCCGCTTGAACCTTTCTTACATTGACGCTTTGGAAGCTCAGAATAAATAATTACAATGCCTATTATTCAGCAAAGACTGCAGAATAAGGCATATGTCAAAGCCGAACCGATTGCTAGCGCTAAAACTGTGGCAATCGGTTTTTGGTTTTCTGCAGGTTCACGATACGAATCAGAAGGAAAGCACGGAATTTCTCATTTTGTCGAACACATGATTTTCAAGGGAACTAAAAATCTAAGTTGTTTTGAAATTGCCTGTGAGTTTGATAAAATGGGCGGTTATATAAATGCCTTTACCGAGCGTGAACAGCTTTGTCTTTATTGCGTGATCCCGTCCCAATATTGCATTCAGGCCATCAACATCATGAAGGACATGATCTATAATTCCACTTTTGAAGCTGCGGAAATCGAAAAGGAAAGGCAGGTAATTCAAAGTGAAATACTTTCTTCCCTTGATGATCCTGAAGAAGTTTCCCTCGACGCGGTTATTTCTTCTATTTGGAAAAACAATCCTATTTCCTGGTCAATAGCAGGCAGCAAGGATGATGTTGAATCACTTACCAGAGAAGATTTAATCAGCTGGTATGAAGATTATATCCGAAGCGGAAACATGCTTGTCACTCTTTCAGGCAATTTTCCGGAAAAAGAAACGTTTCAAGCCTTGAATGATTTTCCGGACCGTGAAAGGTTTGATGAGAAAAAGAAACTTGAACTGCCGGATTGGAATCCACAATTTAATTTCATAAAGGCTTTCTTTCAGCAGGAACAGTTTTTCTATCTTTTTCCGATAAAAATGCCTCTTAGTTACAAAAAAAACATCTGTTACGCAATTTTAAATGCGATTATCGGCGACACGATGAGTTCACGTCTTTTTCAGAAGTTGCGGGAAGAATCAGGTTACTGTTATAATGTATACAGTTTTTTCAATGTGTTTTCTGACTGTGGTTTCTGGGCTTTTTATGCTACCTCATCCAAGGATAACAGCCTGAAAGTCGTCCAGGACATGAAAAGAATCGTTGATGATTTTTTTGAAAATGACATCAGTGAGGAAGAGATTAATTTTGCAAAACAGCATCTTTGTGGCGAAGAAATTATGGCAAGTGAAGATGTAGAACAGCGAATGAAGGGCCTTGCCCGTTCGTATTTTGCAGGTTACGAAAGCATTGAAATAGAAACTATAATTGATATGATTCAAAACACTACTCACGAGCAGTTGAGGGAAGTACTTGATGAAATCAAGAAGTCTAAGGAAAATGCCTTTATCGTTTACGGTCCACCGTTAAGAAATTCGATAGAAAACAGCATTGAGCAGGCGGTTAAAAATGGCAATTGAAGTAAAGATGATCGCAAAGGACGGTGCAAAGGTTCCTGTCTACAAAACTACAGGAGCCGCTGGAGCTGACGTCTGCGCTTTTGTTGATAAGCCTCTTGAATTAAAACCTCTTGAAAGAATTGCCGTTCCGACAGGCCTTTTTTTTGAAATTCCTGAAGGATATGAAATACAGGTTCGGCCTCGTTCAGGTCTTGCCTTGAAAAATGGAATAGCTCTTGTAAATGCACCGGGTACGATCGATTCTGATTATCGCGGAGAACTGTGCGTAATTTTAATCAATCTTGGTTCTGAAAATTTTGTCATCAATAGCGGTGACAGAATTGCACAGATAATTTTATCTCCTGTCATAAAGGCGGATTTTGTTGAAGTTTCATCGATATCCGTAACCGAAAGGGGAGAAAATGGTTTTGGTTCTACAGGGGTAAGCGGAAACTAGAATTTTATGAAATTGAAAGAAAAAATCCTAGATTATGTTTCAACAGCAAAAAATTTCCTCAATGAAAAAGTTTTAGAACCTTCTAAAAAAATCATCCACGCATTTTTAGAAAAGGACGGGAGTAAAAAGGCTAAAAAGTATCTTTCAATCATTCCTGAATATACAAAACAGTATCTGGAAAATCAGGCTCTAAAAAAAGAGCATATTTTCATAAGATATCTTTTAAAAGAACTTTTCATTTATTTTATAATTGCGTTTTCATTTTTCTTTTTAGTTTTCTTTGTAAATCAGATTTTGCTTGCCCTTCAGGACCTTCTTTCAAAAAGGGTTCCTCTGGGTAAAGCCATGACGCTGATGTTTTATTCCCTTCCGATGGTAATTGCACAGTCGGCACCTTTTGGAACTTTAGTCGGCTTTCTCATGTGCCTCGGTAGAATCATGAGTGATAACGAAATTCTCGTGCTTAGAACTACAGGAACTTCATTTTTTCAGCTTTTGATTCCTGTTATTGCAATGGGGCTTGTAATTTCAATTTTTTCTTTTTTTGTAAACGACTATCTTTTACCTGCCGGCAATCTGAAGTTTCGCGAGCTTACCCGTGAGATAAAATTTTCAAATCCAGCGGCCTTGATAGAACCGAATTCAATTCAGCGCATGAACAGCGGTCAGGTAATCTTTGTCATCGGTGATGTAACTGATGATAAAATTTCAGACATTGTTGTCTTTGATCAGGATCCGGAAGGTCGTCAGAGAATCATAGTCGGTGAGCAGACAGATCTTATGAGTCCTGAAAATAGGGATGTGAGCATGCAGCTCCGTTTGCATTATCCTTCTGTAGTTCAATTCGACAAAGACAAAAATTCCAACTATGAATACCTTCAATCGGATTTTTTAACCCTTAATATGTTCGAAAAATCTACGGATGTTTCTTCCTCTGGATCCAACCCTTCAGAAATGACCAGTACAGACCTGGTTCGTTATATAAAAACTTTACGCAAAAATGGAAATGTTTCTACGTATCATCTAAATAGTTACAGGTTCGAGTTCCATAAAAGGTTTGCGATGCCATTTGGTTCACTTTTCTTTGCTTTTCTGGCTTTTCCGCTTTCCATTCTTTTTGGAAAAAATAACGGTCAGACCATTGGTTTGATAATTGGTATTTTGATTTCTGTACTTTATTGGACATTCATGATGCTTTCATTCGGTTTTGGTCCAATGAAGGGATGGAATCCATTTATTAGCATGTGGGGAGCAAACATCGTCTTAGGGGTATTTGCTTTAGTATTTTATTTGAATTTGGTGAAACGATAATGTTCGACAGATATATCTTAAAGAAATTTTTTCCAGTATTTTTACTCTCGATTTTCTTTTTTTCTTTCGTTGTTGTATTGATCGATCTTTTTATCAACATTTTCAATTATATTTCCATGGGTGTTCCTTTTTTGAAGGTCATGCAGGTAGAATTACTTTTCCTACCAAAAGCGATGTCCTATTCGATTCCGCTTTCTGTCCTTTTTGCAACTTCCTATTCCTTGAGTAACCTGTATGCGAAAAACGAACTTACATCAATTTTTGCTTCGGGCATTTCTCTTTTTAGATTTACTCTTCCAATCTTGATAACCTCGTTAATTTTAAGCATCGGATTTCTCTTTTTTGACGATTTTCTGGTTGTTCCGACTCTTTCTAAAAAAGAACAACTTCAAGATACTCTTTTGCACAGGTCTACCAACCTTAATAACAACATGATAGTAATTCGAGGTGATGGCGGAAAAAGGGTCTACCGGGTAACTTTCTACGATAATGAACAGAAGCGACTCCACGGTATTTATATCGTTCAGCGCGATGATAACAACCGTCTTTCCTACATCGTTATCGCCGATTCGGCACTTTGGATAAACGAAAAATGGGAAGTGTATGGGGCCAAGGTCTATAAGATTGATGGCGAAAATCTTGTGATGACTTCTTTGAACTTATCAGATTATACGTTTATTGAAGAAGGCCCTGAGATTTTTAAGAAAAATGTCATTTCAATTCAAACTGTCAATATCAGGGAAGCCAAGGTCTACATCAATCACTTGAAAAGGGTAGGCCTGCCTTATAATAAGGAACTTTCCGAATATTATAAAAAATTTTCATTTCCATTTGTCGTCTTTCTCGTCGCCTTTCTTTCGATCGGCCTTTCGGGTAAGACAAGAAAGAATGTGCTTCTTTTAAGCCTTGCTTTTTCTCTTTCTGCAGCCGTCGGTTTTTATGTAATGCAGATGATCACAATGCTGATGGCCGGAAATGGAAAAATTTCGCCATTTATGGGAGCCTGGTTCCCGGTCATAGTCTTTTTCGTCCTGAGTATCGTCTTTTTACGACATGCCAGAACCTAAATTACAGTATTCAACTATTAAGGAAATTTTATGGATTGTTTTGAAATTAAAAATAAAGATTCATCAACTAGAGCTCGAACAGGCGTACTTCATCTGAATCATGGGGATGTACAGACTCCTGTCTTCATGCCGGTAGGAACGAATGCGACCGTAAAGGCCATTACAAAGGATGATCTTGAAGAAATTGGATTTGAAATAATCCTTGCAAATACTTATCACCTTTATTTAAGGCCGGGTGCAGATCTTTTACAGGAAGCTGGTGGTCTTCATGGTTTTACAAAATGGAACCGAAACTTTTTGACAGATTCAGGTGGTTTTCAAGTTTTCTCTCTTTCTCAGTTAAGAAAAATAAAGGAAGAAGGCGTTACTTTTCAAAGCCATATCGACGGTTCAAGACATCTTTTTACGCCAGAAAAAGTTGTGGACATCCAAAGAAAATTTAATTCAGATATTCAGATGCAACTCGATGTGTGCACTGGCTTCGGAGTTGAATACAAGGAAGCGAAAAACGCACTTGCCGTGACAAGCGACTGGCTTTTAAGGGCAAAAGCAGAGTGGGAAAGACAGATTGACCAGTACGATTACAAGGGACTTTTGTTTCCTATCGTTCAGGGAAACTTTTTTAAGGACTTGCGCCAAGAAAGCGCAAAATTCGTCGATGATTTGGATTTACCTGGCATTGCCATCGGCGGACTTTCTGTTGGTGAGAATTTTGAAACCTATTCAGAAACCCTTCACTATACGGTTGAAAATTTGAGTGAAAAGAAACCTAAGTACGTAATGGGAATCGGGACACCGGATTTTATTCTTGAGGCTATCGAAAACGGAATTGATATGTTCGACTGTGTCCTTCCGACAAGAAATGCCAGAAACGGTTCGTTTTTCACAAAAGATGGACCAATTTCCATCAAAAAAGAAATTTTTACCCATGATTATTCTCCTATTGATCCTGAATGTAACTGCAAGGTCTGCAAAACTTATTCTCGCTCCTATATGCGTCATCTCTATCGAAACAATGAAATCTTAAGCGCCATGCTTTCTTCATATCATAACCTTTATTTTTTGAACAATATGGTTAAGGAAGCTCGCGAGGCTATAAACAACGGTAATTTTGCCGATTATAAAAAGAACTTTTTGAACAGATATTTTGCATCAACTGCCAGAAGATTTTAATTTCAAAAGGAGTGCTCAATGAAAAAATCAAGAATCGCTTTTTGTATATTGCTCTTATGTCTTTCATCTTTTTTATTTTGCGATGAAGCAAAAAAAGATGAAAAAACCGAACTTGAAAAACAGCTGGACATCTTGAATTATGGTCTTGAAAGCGATATCACTGATTTGATTTCATCACTAACCGAAGAAAAGGATGTTTCCATTTCAAAGGATGTGCTCAATCTTTTCAATCAGACTCGTAACGTAAACATCAGAAAAAAGATCCTTTTTTATTTTCAAAAACTTGAAGATCCTTGCCTCAAGGATTTTTGTCTTGAATTCTTGCTTGATCCATATGATGAGGAAACTGAATACGTAGGACAGGTCATGCAGTATGTTTCTGAACTCCACATAACAGAAGCTGTTGATTCCATCATGGATATTTTAAAATCTGATAACGAACAGTTTAAAAGTATGTGTTTTACTGCAATTGGAAAACTCGGCGGTCCTGAAGAGGCAAAGTATTTGATTGACTATCTTAGGGAAGAGGAACTTGAAACGACCGAAAAGCAGTTTTTGATGAAGGCTTTGGGTGAACTTGCTGTTGTCGAAACTTACGACGACCTCGTAGAAATTGCCCAGGATGAGGATGAAAATACATACGTAAGGCGGTATGCAATTGAAGCTGCCAGTAAGATGGGTAAAAATGAAGTGATTCAAATTCTTGTCGATATGAACCAGTCAAAAGATCCTGCCGTAAGGGCCGTTGTCGTTTCATGTAGCGGAAACTTTGTTCCAGATGATCCTGATGCCCTGACAATCGTTTTGGATGGCCTTAAGGACAACCATCAGAGTGTAAGGGCGGCTGCAATCAAGATTTGCCGGGAGAAAAAACTCGTTCAAGCTGAAAAATCTCTTGTTTTCCGTGCAAAAAGCGATCCTGTCACGAACCTCAAATATGACAGTTATTATGCGCTTGCTGCCATCAACACGAAAGAAGCTTCAAATCTTTTGGCATCAGTCATTTCTGATTCAAAGGCCAGTGAGACTGCCCGAGCGAAAGCCGTTGATGCGGCCCTCGAATATTCAGTAAGTGAATGTTATGACGAGATAAAAGACACTACTCGAAAGGCTCTTGAGGACGATAAACTTAAAAATTTAAGGTATGCCATCGGAAAATCAATTGCCAAGCATAAGACGCCTCATTTTGAGGATATCTGCATGGCTTATCTTGAGCATAAGGATGTTTCGACCAAAGGGACAGGTCTTGATATGTATGCAAGCAGTCATTATGCTGATGCAAAACAGATTGTAGAAAAAATTGCTGAATCTGAAGAGAAGGCTAACAATCCGCTCAAGAAAAAGGCTCAGCTTATTTTGCAGAAGGCTTCACGCTAGGCTTGATAATAACAAAATAGATTACTGTTGCTAAAATTGCTACCGTAAGTATTGCCATAAAGATTACCTGTACGATTTTACCGATCGTATAGGGGATGTTTTTTCCACGCATCAAAATTGCATTGAATTTAACGGTTTGAGGTGATGTTCTGAAATTGTTCGAGAATATCAGTTTTGCTTCTATTTCCTGCTTTCCAAACTCAAGTTCTTCCGGCAGACTGATTTTTGCCTTTACGATTTTGCTTCGACCACGCCCGATTTTTGCAAAGACATTTTCACTTAAGACATTTTCTCCTTCCACTAGAATTTGTGTCAGTTCGAAAATCTGTCTTTGATTGCAGTTGTTTTTGATTTTTATCGTCAAAATCATGTCTTTTGAACGAAGGCCTTGTTTTTCTTTAATATTGACGTCTAGAATTCCAAGATTGTTTTTAATGATTTCGCCATCATCAAGTAATTGTGCAAATATCAAATCCTTTTGCTTTTCGAAAAAGCTTTTATATTCTAGAACTGTATCACATCCATTGTCGATTATGGTGATTATTCTTTTTTTCCAAAGCCTTTTAAGTTTTCTTTCGCTCAATCCTTCGACTTGTTCCGGGAGAAATTTAATTTTTCCGTCCAGACTGATTATGTTCCGGTCTTTTGGAGAAGGCAATTCAAAAAATACGATTTCTACGCCCTGATGTACAAGTTTTTTTAGAAAATAATTGATGCTTGCTTTTTCCCGCTCAAAATCCGAGCTTTCAGTGTTGATGCCATCGCTGACTATCAAAAGCTTTTTATGTCTATAAACATCCAGGCTTGAAATGTATGAGTGCGTGTACTGTAAAGCCGAAGAAAAATCGGATTTTTCACTTATCGGATATAAAAGATTGAAGTGGAAAAGAAGATCTTCAAGTTCGTTATCCTTCATCTGCCTTATTTGATGTGAAATTTCCAATATCGGATGGTCGTTGAAAAGTATCAGATGAAAAGAGTCGTTTTCACTTAAAAATTGATTGCAAACTGGCGTCAAAAGTTTCTCGTTGACTTCATCAATATACGGTAGCATTCTGTTTGAATAATCCATCAGGATTACAACGTCCTGACCGTGATCGGTAAAGGCGAATAGGGGAGAGAAAAAAGTGAAAGTAAAAAATAAAGAAAGTATAAGTTTTTTCATCAATACAAAAAAAAGCGCATCCAGAGAAAAAGTTTAACCGGATGCGCCTGTTTTTAGCTTAAGGTCATATTAGAACTGAGCTGATTCAATCTTGATAACTTTGTAAGAACGTTTCTGTTCGTTGATTTCAAAGTTGAGTTCAGCACCTTCTTTTGCGTTCATGAGTGCATTTCCAAATGGTGACATGTAAGAAATGATGTTGTTCTCTGGATTTGATTCCCATGGACCAAGAATTGTGTAAGTTTCGTTGCTGCCTGTAAGGTTGTTTTTCATTGTTACGACAGTACCGAAAGAAACTCTTGAAGTTGTAATTGTGGTTGGGTCAAAGATAGAAGCCTTAGCAATTTCATCCTGGAGTTTTCCAAGTTCTTTGTTAAGTTTCTTCTGTGCTTCTTTAGCAGCAATAAATTCTGCATTTTCTTTAAGGTCACCCTTTTCAACAGCTTCACCAATTTCTTTTGCGATTGCAGGAAGTTCAACTGTGTTAATCTTTTCAAGACGCTCTTTCTTTTCAAGGTATTTTTTCTGTGTAACAATAAGTCCTTTAGGTGCAGCAGACTTTTCTTCTGAACCGTGGAATTTGTAGTCAGGATGTTTTTCAAGAATCTTGTTTCTCATCTTCATCTTGATTACAGGATCGAGATCCTTAACATCTTCAATCAATGTGTAGATTCGTGTGATTGTATCAATATCATTGTCGAGGATGTAGTTCAAAACTGTGTCGTTCTTGAAAAGCAAGTTCTGAATCTGCTTGTTGATTTTTCTGTTTTCTGTTGTATTGCAGTGGTTTTCGATTTCTCGATATGTCAAATCGATGATGTGAACCATTGTAATGATCTGTTTTTCATACGAGATGTTTGCCTCTTTGAACCAGTCTGTGTCCTGGCTGTTTTCAAAGAAGTAAACGACTGCTTCTCTGTAGTCCTTGTAGCTTTCGAAAGCCTGGATTGCAAGCTTTTTGAGGTCTTCTTTGTAGCCTGCTTCATACAAGTCATCGATAAGCTTCTGTTTGAGGACAGTAGGGAAGAGCTTGATGTAAACCTGACTCCAGTTAGGAATGTATCGTTTGATGCATGTAAGGTAATCTTCTCTCAAAGTTGTGTTTGCTGTATCTTTCAAAAGAAGGTACATTTCCTGTGGATTTTCTACCTTTTCAAAAAGCTGTGCGAAACTGTAAGGCATTTCCTGTGAAAGGTGAGGGTATTCTGTAGAAATCTTTCTTACAACGAGGTAAGAAGCGATTGTCTGTTCGTTTACAGAAGAGAATGCTCTCAAATAACCTGTGAAGTAGTTGAACATATCTGTGAAAAGTTCTGATTCAACGTCTGCTGTCTTAGAAAATTTCATGAGAATATCAATTCGTGGGAAGAAGTTTTTCTGTGCCTTGAATTCATTTGCAAGTTTTTCTTCTGTAGAAATCTTTCTTTCACGTACTGTGTACATTGAGATGTCGTTAGGATTTACACCGAAGATAGGATCTTCATCGAGGATTTTTCGAGCCTTGTTGCTCCAACTTGTCCATTCAGAAGCTGAAAGAAGGTTGAATTTGTCATCTTTTGTGTTAGGAACAAGTTCTGCCTTGATTCTCTTGAAGTCACAGTTGTTGTCAAAACTTCGGATGATGATTTTCAAAGCCCATTTAGGATTTTCCTTGATTCGTTCAACAAGTTTTTCCTTTGATTTTGTAGCCTTCAAAACCCAGATATGGTTCTTTGAAAGAGGCTGCAATGCGTCGATTGCCATCTTCAATGACATTTCTTTTACGCCATGTTTTTTACCGAAGTCAATTTCGATTGAGTCGTTTGTAACGCTCTTGATTCGACCAACACCCCAAGATCTGTGCCATACGTAGTTGTCTACATCAAAAGCGATGTGTTTTTCAAAGTCAGCGATTGCTTCAAAAACGTTTCGAGGACCGCTTGCGAGGCTTGATGTCATAAGACATTCTTCAAACTGGCTGTGGTTTTCATATTTATTTCTGTAGCATTCAACGATTTCTTTTCGTGCCCACTGATCTCTTTCATCAATCTTGAGAAGGAGCTTGAGGATGTCGATTGCGATATCCCAGTTTGCAGTATCTTTATAGTAGTCGTAAAGTTCCTGCATCAATGAAGCGCTCTTGTCTTCGCTGATTGTTTTTGCGATTTTGCGCTGAACGAGGTAGAAGAAATCGATTTCTTCTGGAATGAGCTTAACAAGTTCTGTCCAAACTTCCTTGATGTGGCTGTTTTCTTTTCGTGCAACGTAACGCATCAGGGCTTTTTTATAGTATTCAACAGAAGTTTCTGTGTCACCCAATTCCTTGTAGTGTTCTGCCAGAAGTTTTGCAATTTCTGCTTCTTCAAGATCGAGTCTTACGATGGAAGCATAAATTTCCCAAATCTGTTCGTTGTTTGTTTCCTTGTAGCAGTCAGCAAGTGTTCTGAGAGCGAATTTGTTTGTTTCGTCTTCATCAAGGATTTTTTCACAAAGATATTCAACAACTGGTGTTTTCTTGTTATCGATGAAGATGGTAACAAGTTCTGTAATTGCAGAATTGTCTAAAGATTTTTCTTTTAATCCCAACATTCCTGAAATATACAAGGCGATAATGCTGTTTCTTGTGTGCTTGAGGTATTCATCACAAAATTCTTTTACTTCATTGATGCAGTTCTCATTTACTGCTGCTTCAATTTTTGAGCCGAGTTCAATGAAGTTGTTTTTTGTGTAGCTTGAAATAGTTTCTCGAGTCCACTTTTCTTCATTAAGCATTTCCTGCACTGATTTAATCAATTCTTCAGACATATTCTCTCCTAAGTTTTTTAAACGGTATACCGCTCGAAAATATCTTTGTTTAGTAATTTGATGCTTCTAAGGACATCACTGATTTTTGAATCATCTTCATTTGTCGCAACATAATGGTCGATGAGCCAAAAATAATTATTTATTAATCGTGGAATCAGCAAGTCAGACTGACTTCCATTATTTTTTAATTCTGCGTCAATTGCGAAAATATTCTGCTTGAGTTTTCCGACTTCTATAGAACTTAGTTCCCTCTTTACGTTGAGTACGCCAAGAAGCAAACCTTCAACAGGAATCCATTCTGCTGCAACCGCATCATCAGGGTATTTCTGCTTGACCTTTTCATAAAGCCTGCAGAACATTTCTGATTCAAGAAACTTGATGTCGATTTCCTGCGGTGCAATGAAGAAAGCTTCCCGGAAAAGAAGCTTGGACATCTTGTCGTCGCCGCAAAGTGCGTAACAGTCAGCCATTTCTGCCAGAATTTGAGCGTTGTCCCTTGCGTTTTTATGTGCTTCTTCAAGACACTTTTTTGCCAGTTCGTAATCTCCGACTTCTTTGTAGCAAAGTGCAATTCTTGCTTCAAGCAAAGGTACCTGGGAAGAGTTCTGGGAAGTTGTCTGTTCCAGAATTGATTGATAAAGATCAAGCGCTGTTGAAAAAACGCCCTTTCTAATAGAATAAAGACACTGTTCATGAGCCTTGATGTCTTCACCCATCAAATCAATAAAATCTTTCCAGTTCAAAAGATAGCGCTCTGCCTTTTCGAACATTTCTGTCAGTTCACAGATTTCGCCTTTTCGTATAATCCAGAAGCCGCAAGTTTTAAGGCAAAAAAGAATCTCAGGATTCGATAAATCATTTACGAGTTCTTTTGATAAAAATTCTTTGGCCTGTTCTACTTCCAGAGTTTCAAGAAGTTCATAGACTTTTGCCAATTTAGGGTCTGAATATATACTCATCATATTCAGTATATCAAATAGGATTTGTTTTAGTCAAGATAATAAAAATGAAAAAAGGGATAATATTTATAATGCCTTTTGAATGTTGTGTCAAGTAAAATTTGGCATTTTAAAATTTTTTTTTTGTAAAAATCCCTTATGTTTGCTGACCTTGTAACTATTCAGGAAATTTAATATATTAGATATGTTTGCGTGCTTATCATCAATTTGATGATGCACAGCGTTTAATTTAATTTTGTACGAGGAATTAAAATGGAAGTACGAGTTCGATATGCACCGTCTCCTACGGGAATGCAGCATATTGGCGGAGTTAGAACCGCATTGTTCAACTACCTTTTTGCACGAAGCAAGGGTGGAAAATTTATCTTAAGACTTGAAGATACAGACCGCACTCGTTATGGCGAAGAATACGTAAAGAATCTTTATGATACATTGGCCTGGTTGGATATCGACTGGGATGAAGGCGGACCTAAGGGCGGCGAATATGGCCCATACGTTCAGTCAGAACGATTCGATCTCTATAAAAAATATGCAATGGAACTGGTTGAAAAGGGTGAGGCTTACTATTGTTTCTGCGACGAAGAGCGCTTGGAAAGAATCCGTGCCCTTCAGACAAAAAATAAGATGCCGCCTGGATACGACAGAAACTGCCGTCATCTTACACCGGAAGAAGTAAAGGCAAATCTTGATGCTGGGAAACCTTACGTAATCCGACTCAAGGTTCCTCTTGAAGGCGTAACAAAATTCAACGATGCTCTTTTAGGAGATATTGAATGGAAGAATGAAGATATTTCTCCAGACCCTGTTCTCCTCAAGTCTGATGGTTTCCCAACCTATCACCTTGCAAACATCGTAGATGACCACTTCATGAAAATTACTCACGTAATGCGAGCTCAGGAATGGATTCCTTCAACTCCGCTCCACGTTCAGATGTATCGTGCATTCGGATGGGAACCACCTCAGTTCTGCCATCTTCCAATGGTAAACGGTTCTGACGGTCAGAAACTTTCTAAACGACATGGAGCTACAAGCGTAAACGAATTCCGTGCACGTGGATATCTTCCTAAAGCTATCGTGAACTACGTTGCAATGCTCGGCTGTTCTTATGAAGATGGCCGCGACATGTACGAAAAAGAAGATTTGGCCCGTCTTTTCAAGATGGAGCACCTCAATAAGGCCGGAGCCGTTTTCGACTATAAAAAACTTGAATGGTTCAACGGTCAGTATATCAGAGCAATGAGCGATGAAGAACTTTTCAATGCTGTAGTTCCTTTCATAACAGGAACAGGCGATGCAGCTTTGCCTGTAAATGCCAGCGAACAGTTCCCGGCTCCAAAAGTTGGACCTGCAGTTTCAGGCCTTGCTTTGGATGACAACGGAAATCTTGTTCTTGCAAGTGATGAAGTTTTGGCAAGCGGAGCTTTCGGGTTGGCTCCCGTAAAATCTGTCGGAAATCTTACAAGCGATCAGATTAAGGAAAAACTGATGGCCTTGATGCCTCTTATCAAGGAAAGACTCCACTTTTTGACAGATGCAGCAGAAATGGTAAGATTCCTCTTTACAGAACCAGCTGTTCCACCAAAAGAGCAGATCATTCCTAAAAAACTTGATGAAGCTAAGACAAAAGAAGTTTTGGAAAGATCTAAAGAATTCATCAAGGCTCTTCCTGGAATGGAGCATGAGGCTCAGGAAAATCTTGCCCGTTCAATCGCTGAAGAAATGGGAATAAAGATGGGTGACTTTATGATGCCTATCCGAATGGCCGTAACAGGAAGCCGCGTTTCACCGCCGCTT
>JAILRX010000250.1 GCA_024697985.1 Treponemataceae bacterium
GTCAATATCATCATCTGATTTAGCTTCATTTGGCTTGATTTTGATCAAGTCTGAAGTTACCCAAATTACTTCACCTGCTCGGCGAGCTTTTACGATAACACCTGAATCGTAAGCACATTTGCCTTCCATACCTGTACCAACACGTGGTGGTTCTGGGAACAAAAGTGGAACAGCCTGACGCTGCATGTTACAACCCATCAATGCACGGTTAGCATCGTCGTGCTCAAGGAACGGAATGAGGGCAGCTGAAACTGAAATAACCTGTCGTGGAGATACATCCATGTACTGGATGTCTTTTGGAGAACGAGTTGTATAGTCTCCAACTTTTCGGCAGGCAACCTGATCTGTTGCAAAACTTCCGTCTTCTCCCATGTCTACTGTTACCTGACCGATGTAGTATCTGTCTTCTTCAGTAGCAGTCATGTATTTAACTTCGTTTGTAGCCTTTCCGTCTACAACTTTTCGATATGGAGCCTCAAGGAATCCATAGTCGTTGATTTTTGCATAGATAGCAAGAGAAACGATAAGACCAATGTTTGGACCTTCAGGAGTTTCGATAGGACACATACGTCCATAGTGTGTGTAGTGTACATCTCGAACTTCAAAGCCTGCTCGATCTCGTGAAAGACCACCAGAACCCAAAGCACTAAGTCGTCGTTTGTGTGTAAGTTCAGCCAATGGGTTAATCTGATCCATGAACTGAGAAAGCTGACTTGAACCAAAGAATTCTTTGATTGCAGCAACGATAGGTTTGATTGAAATCAAATCCTGTGGTTTCATTGTTTCAGTTTCTTTCAGGCTCATTCGCTCTTTGGCAATTTTTTCCATTCTGGCGAAAGCTGATTTCAACTGATTTGTCATCAACTCACCTACAGATCGAACACGTCGGTTACCCATGTGGTCGATATCATCCAATGTTTCTTCACCGATATAAACCTTGATGAGGAATTTCATTGTAGAAATGATGTCTTTTTTATCCAAAGTGTATGTCTGAATTTCTTCGTCGTAGTTGAATTTCTGATTAAGCTTGTATCGACCTACTCGACCAAGATCGTATCTTCTAAGACTGAAGAACATTGTTTCGAGGTCTTTTTCAGCAGCTTCAACTGTGATAGGTTCACCCGGCATCAAAACTGAGTAAACAGCTGAAATTGCATCTTCTTTTGAAGGTTCATCGTTTTCTGATCCTTCTTTTGTAAATCTGATGTCTTCTCTTTCAAAACAATTGATGATCATTGTTGAGTTAAGTGAAGATTCTGAATCAAGCTTAAGAACTGTGATTTCTGAAACACCGTGAAGGATGAGTTCATCAACGTCATGCAAGTGAAGTTTTTCACCGGCACGATAGATTCTCTTTTCTTCGCCTGTTTCAAGATCTTTTGAATATACTGCATCAGCAAGAACTTTTCCAATAAGGAGTTCTTTTGCTTCATTGGTATCAACAACAGAAACTTTTTCTACATCGTAGAAAGCTCTGATGATCTCTTCACGTGTGCTGTATCCCAATGCACGAAGGAAGATTGTACCAAGAATTTTCTTTTTTCGGTCTATCTTTGCATAGATCAATTCTTTTTTCTGGTCGATTTCGAATTCAAGCCAGCTTCCTCGGTAAGGAATAATTCGGCTTGAGTAAACGCCCTTTTCATGACAGAAAATTACACCCGGTGAACGGTGGATCTGAGAAACAACAACTCGTTCTGCACCATTGATTACGAATGTTCCTCGGTCTGTCATAAGAGGAATGTCGCCCATATAAATATCTTTCTGGCGGATTTCTCCAGTCTGAGTAAAAATCAAGTTGATTCGAGCTTTCAAAGGAACTGCATAGGTCAAACCCTTTTTCTTGCAGTCAAGCTCAGAGAATTTTATATTTTCTTTATCGAGTTCATAACCTTCGAACTCAATAACCATATCTCCGTTTGAACTTTCAATAGGAAATGTTGATTCGAAAACTTCCTGCAAACCCTGTTTAGCAAGAGGCTCTCCGTTTTCTAATTTTTCTTTTTGTAAAAACCATTCGTAGGAAGAAAGTTGCACATCAATTAAGTTTGGCAACTCCATGAAACTTTTAATATTCTTTCCGATGTACTGACGATTTACCGTCTTTGTTTTTGTGAACATCAATTATCTCCGTATTCTGTATTACAGTGGTCCCCGCTACATGCAAAAAATTTGCACAGCACGAAGGCTGCTCTTTGTACTCTTGATGTTTGTTTTTTAAATCTTCTTTTAGACACATAAAGCCGCCCGAGCAAAAATGCAAGGGCAGCCTATTATTTAGCAGGTTGTATTAAAGATGCAATTAAGCAATCTTAACTACGCCACCAGCAGCTTCCATTGTTTCCTTAATTTTAGCTGCATCTTCTTTAGATACACCTTCTTTAAGTACTTTTGGAGCTCCTTCAACGAGGTCTTTAGCTTCTTTAAGTCCGAGACCTGTAACTTCTCGAGCAGCTTTGATAACTGCAATTTTCTTTGCAGGATCTGCGCTTTCAAGTGTTACAGTGAATTCTGTCTGTTCTTCAGCAGCTGGAGCAGCTCCACCTGCAGCGCCACCAGCCATTACTACTGGAGCAGCAGCTGTTACGCCGAATTTTTCTTCCATTGCTTTTACGAGCTCTGAAGCTTCAAGTACTGTCATTGATGCGATTGCATCCAAAATCTGATCTGTTGTTAATGCTGCCATATTATCTTCTCCTAAATATTAATAATTTTTTTTATACCGACAGGACGACAGCTAAGAAGCCTGACAAGTATTATTTAAAAGGGGCAAGGATCTGCAACTGCAGATTAGTTTGCTCCCTCTGCTTGCTTTTTGTCCACATAAGCCTGCAAAGTAGCTGCAAGTTTCTGAACAGGTGCATTGATTGTAGAAGCAATCATTGCAATAAGCTGTTTCTTTCCAGGGAGCTTTGAGAATGCCTCAATCTTAGCCTGGTCATAGATTTCGTTACCAACAAGAGCGCCCTTAACTTCGAGAGCTGGAACGTCTTTTGAGAATTCAAACATTACTTTTGCTACTTCGTTTGAATCTTCTTTTACCATAGCAACAGCCGTTGGGCCAGCGAGGTATTCAGCAACGTTATCAATTTTCATTTCTTCGAAAGCAACACGAGCAAAATTGTTCTTTACAACTTTGAATTCACAATTCTTAGCTCGAAGCTGATTTCTCAATTCTGTAATCTGCTCAACAGTTAAACCACGATAGTTTGCAAAAATAAAGTCATTGTAGTTCTGGAAGACTTCTTTTGTTTCTTCAATAGCTTTTGTTTTAGCAGGCTGAAGTTGTTTTGCTTTAATTGCCATCGTTATTCTCCTACGGTATAGTTAACCCATACACCAGGGCCCATTGTTGAATTTACAGAAACTGACTGTACATAATCAACTTTTGCATCTGAAGGTTTCTTTCTATCAATTTCTGACAAAAGAGCTCCAATGTTTTCAGCAATTTTAGCTGCATCCATTGAAACTTTACCAACAGCGATATGAACAGTACCCTGTTTATCAGCACGGTATTCTGTTCGTCCTTTCTTCAACTCACCAATTGCAGCAACAATATCGTTTGTAACTGTTCCTGTTTTTGGGTTAGGCATCAAGCCTTTTCGTCCAAGAACCATACCAAGACGACCTACATCTTTCATCATATCAGGTGTAGCAACTGCAACGTCGAAGTCGAGCCAACCACCCTTTACTTTTTCGATGTACTCATCTGCGCCTGCGAATGCAGCACCGGCATCAAGAGCTTCCTTGATTCTATCTTCTCGACAGAATACGAGAACTTTCTTTTCACCTTTGAACTGGTTAGGGAAAACCAATGTATCACGTACAGTCTGATTCTTAGCAAGGTTCAAATTAATGTGAGCCTCAACTGTTTCATCAAACTTAGCATATTTGACTTCCTTAACAATTTCACAAGCTTTTACAAGGTCATAAGATTTTGTTGAATCATACTTTTTCAATGACTCGCGATAGTTCTTTCCATGTTTCATATTATCGCTCCACCTCTACACCCATACTTCGAGCAGTACCGGCAATAATTTTCTTTGCTGCTTCAATGTCATTAGCATTAATGTCAGGCATTTTTGTTTCAGCGATCTTTGTAAGATCAGCCTGAGACAATTTTGCAACTTTGTTCTTAAGTGCGTTTGACGAACCTTTCTGGATTCCAGCGGCTTTTTTGATAAGAACTGCAGCAGGCGGGGTTTTCAGAATAAATGTAAATGACTTATCCTGATAAACTGTGATAACAACCGGAACAACAAGACCCGGTTCCATGGACTTAGTGCGGTCATTAAATTGCTGTACAAACTGAGGAGCACTAACTCCGTGAGGTCCAAGTGCAGGACCAATTGGTGGAGCTGGTGTCGCCTTTCCTGCAGGACACTGCAGTTTGATGACAGCCGTAACCTTTTTCTTAGCCATATATATCTCCTTGAGATTGGTGTGTTGAACCGTACTTTTGCCTTAAGCAACTACTGCATTCAACTAGCGAAATATCGTACCTTCAACGAAGAGATATTTCTCCCAAAACAAAGAAAAAATGCGCCATTTATTCAACAGCACATTGTTTCTAGCTTTTTAAACTTTTTCGACTTGTAAGAAGTCAACTTCAACTGGTGTTGTTCGACCGAAGATACCAACCATAACGCGAAGCTTACTCTTTTCAACGTTAACTTCTTCGATTGTTCCAGTGAATGAATCAAAAGCACCTTCAATAATTTTAACCTGTTCACCAACAACAAAAGTCTGTTTAACTTTAGGTGCTTTTTCACCTTTGATTTCACCAGTCTTTTGCAAGAGAGCTTTTGCTTCTTCATCAGAAATAGGGCGTGGACGAACTTTTGAATCTGTACCGACAAAACTTGTTACACCCTGGATTCGTCGGATTGAGTTACAGGTAGCCTGCCAACCCAACTCAGGTAAATCAAGTTCTATCATGATATATCCAGGAAGAAACTTCTTAGTAAGATTTCGTTTCTTTCCGTCTTTTACTTCAACAACTTCCTCTACAGGAACTTTTACATCGATTACAATTTCTGAAGATAAATCACCATTCTCGAGCATGGTTTTAATTGTTCGCTCGATTTTATTTTCATATCCAGAATATGTGTGAAGAATATACCAGCCTTTTGCCATTTTACTTCGCCTAGAAAATAAGATTCATGCCGCTGACAAACAAGAAGTCGAGAAGACCCAAAACTGCGGCAATAATGATTGTAGAAATCAAAACAACTGCTACTGAAGACAAAACATCATTTTTAGTAGGCCAAACAACTTTTTTAAGCTCAGCTACAGATTCCTTAAAAAAATTTATAACCTTACTTCCGTTCTTTTTCATTTTATCATTCCTTGCAAATTATAAAATCAAGTACAGGCCAGGCAGGACTCGAACCCGCAACAAATGGTTTTGGAGACCACCACTCTACCATTGGAGCTACTGACCTAAAATATCTAAACCTGCCTTGCGACAGGCATTAAATACAAAATTATTTAACTTTTGTTTCTTTGTGCAATGTGTGCTTGCGATCAAATGGACAATACTTATTTAATTCAAGTTTACCCTGAATGTTTCGGCGGTTTTTATAAGTTGTATAGTTTCTTCGTTTGCATTCAGAACACTGTAAAGCAATAATTTCAACAACTTGCTTACCTTTCTTTCCCATTTTCTGTTACTCCTTCTATATCTAATGCAAAAATATTAAGATTAAATCTTTAACAAGTAAGCCTTCAGGCGGAATCGGACCGCCGACCTCAACCTTACCGAGGTTGCGCTCTGCCGACTGAGCTATAAAGGCAGAATATCCCTTTATGGAATGTCCTAGAAGTATATATATTTAAGTTTTTTTTGTCAACGGAGTAATATACAGGAAAAAATCGATATGGAATAAAAAACAGAACTTTTATATAATGTTTTACATGTTAAATTTGGATAAAACAATTGATAAAATCTTGGATTCTTACAAAAAGGAAGGCGGAGCCAACTTTTCCAATGAAAAGTTTTTCCCGAACCGGGAAAACGTCATCCAGGTACTGAAGGACATCGAAGCCGTAATTTTCCCAGGCTTCCATCAGGCTGAAAACGTATGTGAATCCAACATCAAATATACAACAGGTGAAAAATTAAACCGAATTCTAAAGATTCTTTCTTCGGAAACTGAAAAAGCGCTTCTTTACGCAAAAAAAGAAAGCTGCGAGGAAAGCTGCCGACTTGAGGCTGAAAAAATCTCATCAGAGTTGATTGAAGCAATTCCTGAAATCAGGAAGCAGGCAGTAAAAGACGCAGAAGCGGCCTTAAATGGAGACCCAGCTGCAAAATCAATTGAAGAAATCATCCTTTCATATCCGGGACCAGAGGCAATCCTCGTACATAGAATTGCACACTTCCTGAATCAGAGAAACGTGCCGATCATCCCGCGAATCATGAGTGAATACATCCATGGTAAAACTGGAATCGATATCCATCCGGGTGCAACGATCGGAGAATCTTTCTTCATCGACCACGGAACAGGCGTTGTAGTCGGAGAAACTTGTGTAATCGGTAACAACGTCAAGCTTTATCAGGGCGTAACGCTCGGAGCCCTTTCTGTTAAAAAATCGCTCAGCGGAAAAAAACGACATCCGACCATCGAAGACGACGTAACGATCTATTCTGGAGCAACTATTCTTGGCGGCGAAACTGTAATCGGGAAAGGAAGCACGATTGGCGGTAACGTCTGGCTTACAGAAAGCGTTCCTCCTTACAGCACGACGGTTGCAAAACAGGAAACCGTTTTAGGAAAACGAAACTGATTCTATGAAATTCAAGGCCGCGGATTTTGTAATTTTCGCCATTTTTCTGATCGTCACATCAGTGTTCTGTATTTTCATCTTCAAGAACATCAGCGGAAACAAAAAACAGCTGGTCATCAGCAATGGAAGCGACGAATGGATTTATCCTCTTTCAAAAAATGAACGGCTGGAAATTCCCGGCAAACTCGGAAACTCAATCATTTTAATAGAGGATAACTGCGCTTATTTTGAAGATTCGCCTTGCGACAACAAACTTTGCATCTACTCGCACAAAATCAGCAAGGTCGGAGAATGGACCGCCTGCCTTCCAAACGGCGTCATCATCAGGATTGATGGGACGAAAAAGACAGAAAACAATGAAATCGATGCCTGGACAGAATAATTTTAAAGATTTGGGCAGAATTTAACTCAAAATTGATTTTTCATGCAATAATTTATATGGAGATTTACTGAATGGCTAAGAAAAAAAGCATAGTTTATAAATGCTCATCCTGCGGAAACATCCAGCCACGATGGCTTGGGCGATGTCCAGAATGCAACGAGTGGAACACCTTCGAGGAGTTCGTACAGAACGAAGGCGGCGCCACCGTAGGCGGAATCGGGCTTGGAAATAAAGTCGATTCAAAAGGAAATAGAATTCCGCAAAAACCAGTAAGTCTTTCTACGATAAGTCCACTTGAAGGAGATCGGCTTTTTACCGGAATCGAGGAATTCGACCGGGTATTGGGCGGTGGCGCCATGCTGAAAAGCGCGATACTGATAGGCGGCGAACCGGGAATCGGAAAGTCGACGCTGCTTTTGCAGACCGCGAGCAAAATAGCGGGCGGTGCGGGCAGTTTTAGCGCGGGTGCAACGAATGGCGCGCTCGGAACGAATGGCACGGGTGCGTCTAGTGCGGCTAAATCTAGCGGCACGGGTGGCGTACTCTACGTGAGCGGAGAAGAAAGCGCGAACCAGATTCGCTCGCGGTCTGACCGCCTCGGACTTAATTGCGCCAACATACAGATTTTGTGCACAAGCATTTTGGACGACATTGAAAATGCACTCAACGCATTGAACCCAACCTTCGTCGTTATAGATTCGATTCAGACCGTATATTCGGCCGAGGCGGGCCTGGTACCGGGCACCGTAAACCAGCTCAAATACTGCGCGAATGAGCTCATCAGCTGGGTCAAGGAACACAACTGCGTCATGCTGATGGTTGCCCACATCACAAAGGAAGGAACTATCGCAGGACCAAAATCGCTTGAACACATGGTGGACACGGTAATATCGTTCGAAAAGAACAATGACGACGTGCGCTTTTTGCGCTGTCAGAAAAACAGGTTCGGCTCGATTGATGAGCTCGGCATTTTTTCAATGCAGGAAAAAGGACTCGTGCCGGTTGAAGACACATCGAGCATGTTCATCACGAAGCGAAGCGGTAATTTGCCGAGCGGAGTTGCGATAGTTCCGGTGTTCGAGGGAAGCAGGGTTTTCATGGTCGAAATTCAGGCGCTGACGGTACCTGCAAAAGCGAGCCTTAGCCGGGTCTACTCGGATAAAATCGACAACGCAAGGGTAAGCAGGGTCGCCGCCGTAATCGAAAAGTGCATGGGACTGAAGTTTTCGGACCAGGACATCTACATCAACGTTGCAGGTGGAATCAAGCTGACAGAAAGCGCAATCGATGCAGGATTGATGGCGGCACTGTATTCGGCACGGACGGGGATTTCGTTTCCGGAGCACACGTCAGTCGTGGGAGAACTGAGTCTTGCAGGCGAAATCAGGCCGGTTTCCAAGCTGAAGCAGCGCGTCAAGAATGCGACGTCGCTCGGTTTTACAAAGGTGATTGCACCAGAAAGCGAAGAGGGTGCAGTCGGCGTTGCGGACATCAAGGCGGCGCTCAAAAAGCTGTTCGGTTAGCGGGCCACCGCGCGCAAATCGCAAAAATCTTGCGCAAAGTTGCCGTATTAAAAAACACGTGCTATAATTTTTGCCGATGGAAAGCGAAATTTTAAACGAAATTATCAGTGACACAACAAACAACTCAATTCCACAATACGTTTCGATTGCAATAAAACTTCTGGTAAGTTTTGTCGAAGGCCTTATTTTAGGACTTGAACGAAAAATCCGGCAGCAGGCAATCGGAATGAGAACCGTCATCATCATCACAGTTGCATCATCACTGGTAATGATAGTTTCGATTTATCTTGGTGAAAGCCACGGCACGGACCCGGCCCGAATCGCAGCGCAAGTTGTAAGCGGTATCGGTTTTCTTGGTGGTGGTGCCATCATCAAACAGGGCTTGAACGTTCGTGGCCTTACATCAGCGGCCACGATTTGGGGAGCTTCAGCACTCGGACTTGCAACTGGAGCCGGTCTTTACATCCCATCAGCCATCACTCTTGCCATCCTGATGTTTACGCTTACTCTTTTGGACAGAATCGAAGGAAAAATCTTCCCGACAGAAAGAACAAAAATGCTTTCGCTTACCTTCAACAATGATTCAATTGATATTACAAAATTGCACGAACTGGTCGAGAAAAACCATTTCGGCATCATGAGTACTGATATCGATCAGAAAATTGAAGAACATAGAATTGAAATCAGATTTTCGGTCAGAACCGCTGATGAAATTGATACGACCGAACTTACAAAAGACCTTTTGACGATCGGAAACCTTACCGAATTAAGTCTTTCGTTTTACGCCGGAAAATAAGATTCAAATTCAAAGAGTTTCAAATCCGCAGCCAAGACCGTTCATTTTTTCGACATAGTCTGGGAATGAAACGGAACAGCACTCTGCCCCTTCAACTTCAATCTGCTCATTTTCTTTTAAGCCAAGCCCGATGCAGCTCAAAGACATGGCAACCCTGTGGTCGTCGTAGCTTTGAACGAGTCCGCCCTTGAGGTTTGCACCGTCAGTTACGCCCTGAACCGTAAGGGTATCGCCCGTATCCTTGATTGAAGCACCAAGTTTAGAAAGTTCTTTTTCCATTACGACAATTCGGTCGGTTTCTTTTTTGCGGCAGATTTCGATATCCTCAAGGACCGTCTTTCCTTCGATAAAGCAGCCGATTACGGCAAGAGCACAGATTGCATCAGGAAAATCAGCAAGTTTTACGTGCAGTTCGCTGTTTTCAAGATTTTTTGTTGAAAGAACCGATTTTGAGCCAAAAACGTGAAGGCTCGTTCCTTCGTATTCGATTTTTGCACCGACTGATTTCAGGATATCAACGATTTTTTCATCACCCTGAGTTCCTGAAGTATCGATGTTGTCGATGTAGATGTCGCTTTTGCTGATGAGAGCCGCAATGAGCGGAAAAGCAACACCTTCCCAGTCAGAAGGAATGGTCTTTTCAAAAGCATGGATTTTCTGAGGACCGGTCACGCTGATGTGCCTGTAATCCTTGGACATTTCAACTTCAACTCCGACTGAATTCAAGTGCCATTTTGTCATATCAAGGTATGGGACCTCTTTCGGGTCGGTAAGTTCAATTTGAGTCGTGCCTTCAATCTGACTGCAGGCCATCATCAAGCCGGAGATGTACTGAGAAAGTTTTCCGTCAGTAACGACCTTGCCGCTTTTTATCGGGCCTGAAACGACAAATGGCGGTGCGTTTTTTCCAGGCTGTGTTACCTTGGCTTCGGCGCCGAGCTGATTCAGCGCATCAATCAGATGAAGAACAGGTCGTTTTCGGATTGACGAGTCCCCGGTGAAAACCGAAATGCCAGGATAGGTTGCACAGATTGGTGCAAAAAAATAGAGGGTCGAGCCGGAGTTTTCAACATCAATTATGTCATCAGGAAGATGAAGCTCCTTTGCTGATGAGCTGACCGTCCAGACCGTTTCTTCAGGAAAGCCTGAAATTTTGGCACCGATTTTTTGGATTGCCTTTGCGGCGCTTTTGCAGTCGTTGCTTGAAAGCGGATTTTTTATGACACTCGTTCCATCAGCAAGACTTGCGAGTACCAGGGCTCGGATTGTATGGCTTTTTGAACCAGGCACCGTGATGTGTCCTGATAAAGTGTGCTTTTTGGAAACAAGATTCATAAATTTATCCTTATTTTGAAGATTTTCGAGCAAGACCTCGTTTGAATTCAGTTACGCGTGCGCTAGCAGTTGTCGTCCAAGGGCTGGTTTCACCGCGTTTCAAAAACTGATAGCCGACGCCGGCAATCATTGCGCCATTATCGGTACAAAGCTTGAGTGGCGGGAAAATACAGTTGATTTCCTTGTGTTCGGCAAGCATTGAACGGAGTCTTGAGTTTGCGGCAACTCCGCCGCCTGCGACTACGGTTGTAAGACCGGTATCTTCGACAGCCTTGAAAAGTCGGGAAAGCAGGATTTTTACGGCTGTTTCCTGAAAGGCGGCGGCGATATTTTCCGGAGTCTTTTCGAATTCAGGATTCCAGAACTGATCGAGCTGGTTGATGGCAGCGGTCTTGAGGCCTGAATACGACACGTCGTAGCGATGGTCTTCGCCACGCAAAATAGGCATCGGGAAGTTTGCAGCCTTTGGATTTCCGTTTTGAGCAAGCCTGTCGATGATGACTCCTCCCGGATATCCGAATCCGTGAAATTTAGAAACCTTGTCAAAAGCCTCGCCTACTGCATCATCAATTGTGGTTCCCAAAACTTCGATCTGGTCAAAGTCGCTTACCTTGCAGATGATTGTGTGGCCGCCACTTACCAAAAGCCCGATATAAGGGTATTCGATATCGTTGGCAAGATGTGCGGCATACATGTGGCCGAGCATATGATTTACGGCATAAAAAGGCTTGTTGTTTGCCCATGCGAGGGACTTTCCAAAAGTAAGGCCGATCAAAAGGGAACCCATAAGCCCCGGACGGTTTGTGGCGGCCACGGCGTCGATGTCGTTCATCGTAAGACCGGCATCCTTAAGAGCGGTTTTTACGACCGGCTCAATCCATTCGGTGTGCTTGCGGCTTGCGATTTCCGGAACTACGCCCTTGTATTCTTGGTGAAAAGGAATCTGCGTTGCAATTACGTTGCTTAAAATGACTTTTCCGTCTTCTACAACGCTAGCGGCGGTTTCATCACATGAAGATTCAATACCTAAAACTTTCATTTCCACTCCAATTATTCTTATACAAATTAAAAACTTGCGAATTCAAATCCTTGAGAACTGTACTCAGAATACATCTTTTGAAGTACCTCTGCAAGATTTTCACCCGACCAAACGTGTCCAATCATGATTACAGAGCCACTTTTTTTTGCGTAATCAATTCCGCGCCTGAACTGAACGATCATTTCATCCTGATTTGGCGTATTGTCCAAAAAGATGTTTCGCTCGTAAATCGTCATGCCAAGCTCGTCCGCCACTTTTCGGCACACTGATGCGGCATTAGTCCTTGAGTCGAGAAAGAAAAGATTGTGCTTCTGGCAGGTTTCAAGAACGATTTTCATTATCTGCTCGTTTTCGGTTATCAGCGAGCCTTCGTGATTGTTCATGCCGACAAGTTTTGAGTTGCCTGATGAAGCAGAATTGACCTGCGCGATATTTTCTTCGAGGATTGCACATATTTTTTCGACCGGATATTCCGGTTCGATGGCGCCTGGCCCCGGATCTACGCTTCGGTTGATGGCCTGCATAGGCTGATGGAGCATCAAGGTTTTGCCTGATTCAACGACTTTTTTTGCAGTGTCGGTTGAGTGGGCAAGATGCGGCAAAACTGCTACGGCAAGCGGAAAAGGCAGGTTCAAGAAAGGCTGAAGCTGGGTCAAGTTGTGGCCGCCGTCGTCGAGCACGATGTAGATTTTGTATTTGGCGCTGGTTGTTGCCGGCGTCGTTGCCGGTGCCGTTGCTGTGTTGTCGGCTGTCGTGTTGTCGGCGCTTGTTGTGTCGGCGGTAGTCGTGTTGTCGGCGCTTGTTGTGTCGGCGCTCGTGGTGTCGGCGGCGCTTGTTGTGTCGGCGGGGTTGGTTGTGGCCGGCGCGATTTGCGGCGCATCAATTTTTGTTGCGTCAGGAAGCGGCAGCTCATCGGAAGTGAAAGTCGGAGTCTTTTTCTTAGTCTTTTCTTTTGTGCTTACAGGAGGCCGCTTTATCTTTGTTTTTCCTTCGGCCGCCTCAACTGCAGATGACGAAAGACTTGCCTTGGTCGCCTCATCCTGCTTAGTCAGCGAAATGCTTAAAAACAGCATGGCCACGCAAAGAGCGAGGAACACTGAGGATAAAATAAAAGCTGCTTTTGAAGAAATCTTTGGTTTCTTTGCCTTTTTCTGAGCCATGATTTTATTATACCGAAATGACAAAAAATCTACAATTCACAAAAAGCCACAAAAAAAAGCCTGCCTCCCATTCAGGAAAGCAGGCTGAAAAACGTTTCTAAAGACCGAAGTTATTCGCTGTCCATAAGTTGTGCAGTTTCAAGACCCGTCTTTGTACCATATCCAAGGATAGGTGCATTTACAGTTCCATTATTCTTGATACCGACACCAACGCTGTAGTCCAAAGGAACCTGACTGGTTGGAATTGTTGCAACTTCCCAGTTACCGATGAACTTTTCGCTTGATACACCATCAGCTGGCAAGCCGTTAGCATCAAGTTTTTCCAACCAAGCTACACGGTTAGAGAAGCTTGTCTTTGTAAAGGCCGACATGTAGTACGAAATATATGGAATGTACATAGATTTCGTCGTTCCATCAGGTTTAGAAACAGTCTTCGCTTCTGAACTTACATCGATACTGATGTTCGTACCTACAGAAAGGTAACTGTCGACTGTTACAACAGTTGGTGTATCATCATCATAGTCTTCAAGATAAGCATACCTGAGGTCTCCTGATGAAGCACCGTAGTAGGCAATATGGATTCCACCAGCTGCATCAACTGCCATATCAACATACCAGCCGGCAAAGTTCGAATCAATTGGCATAGTGTTCGTTCCCCACTGTGCAGCATTATTCGTGTCCGTAGCATTAGTATTGTAGCTAAACAAAAGCTGTGTATTTGAAGCATCATACCAAGCAACTACAGCAACATCTTTTTCTGTACCAGTCTTTTCTTTTGGAACAACACCAACTGCTACATATTCACCAGCTTTACCTACATTATTCTTGATGTCTCCATTATTTGTAGGCGTACTTGATGATGTGTTACCAGCTACAACCTGATAGTTTTCAGCTGAACCATAATTACTATTATCATGATTTACGAGTCCTCCTGTAAATCCAGAATCATAAGCAGAACCTGTTACAGTTCCATACCTGAACCTTACCTGATCAGAACTTGAATCATAGTAAACAAGATATACTCCATCATCACCAGTGGCAATTTTTGGATTAACTACCCTTTGAGAATTAAACGTACTACCATTGTAAGCATTTTCAATAGCACGCTTCTTTTTACCTTTTGAGTAAGCAGCGTAAGAACTTCCATTTGGACTTGAATCCCTATATCCTGAATTCCAACCACTACTATGGTAAATACGAACGGTATCAGGATCATTTTTTGTATTCCAAGCATAGAAATAGCTGTTTGCTCTTCCGTCATTACTCATTTCACCAGTACCACCACTATCACCGTTCTGTGAAACACCATAAATTTTACCATTCGTATCAATAGCTACACTCGTATCGTACCATTGAGAGAATGAGTAGTCCGTGACAAAATCACTATTTCCCGCCAATGTAGAAGAAAGATACATTTTGTAAGACTGTGCTCCACTGTCGTATGCAAATCCTACAGTCTGATTGCTGTCTTTTCCAACTCTCATTGTCGGATATCGGATGGTTGTATCACTTACAACTGTAGTAAATTTCCATATCTGAAGAACCCTGTCGTCTGTCAGATTATCATTATTGCTGGCAGCAGAAATTCCAGTGGTAACATTGTTTTTGTCCAAGTTATAGGCTTTAGTATTGTCATTGATGTTGTTTACGGCTTCAACTTCGCCAAGTTTCAACGTCAATGCAACACTATTACTGCTTGGAACTGTGTATCTAAGAACTCTTTCTCCGCTGACTGTTGTTGGGGTTACAGAAGTTCCGTTTATAGTTGCTGAATCGCTGTCAAGGTTAAATCCATGAACAGTAATTGTTTCACCCTGTCTAACTGGGAATCGGCCAGAAGCTGAACGGTTAAAGGTTGATGGTGCTCCCGAAGAAGCGTTGCTCAAAGCCGTATCAATTCTGGTTATGTAAGGACGGACATCAACGTCAGTCTGAGCATATCCCCATGACTCAAATGAGAATCTGTTTCGGGTCGTCCTGCTTGTATTTTCAGAACTTGTGTAAGAACCGGCTGTAGAAGTTCTGTCCGATGCATCGGTTACAAGAAGCTTTATGGTTGTTCCCACTTTTGCTACTGCTGAAATCGAACTTGTGTCCCACAGGTAAGCAAATTCTGCGAAGTGGCCTTCCTGATCCTGGATCTGATGCAGTTCGGTCGTGCCGTTTACGTTGGCTGCGGCTACGAGTTTCTTGGCCGTAGAATCCCATTCTGCTACGGTATAAGTCGTGCCGTCAATGTTGAGTTTGATGGAAACAATCTTCTGGTTATCGAGTACCTGACCTCTGATCCAGACCTTACCGCTCAAAGTTGGATTTACGGTAGCGTAGGTCGAAGTCAATGTATTTCTTGGTTCGATATGACCGATCGTCTTGTCCCATGAACCGCTGTTAAGTGATGAAAGCTGATATACAGCCCAGTCTTCATCATCAACGTCGCCATCCTCATTCTGGTCTACGGCGTAATCTGCGAAGGCTTCGTAAGCTTTCGTGTTAAATTCGAGGAGCTGTCCGACTGGAGAAACTTCATCGACGTTTTCCATTGCGACTGTGAACGTCTTTTCGGCACTTGGAAGTCCAAGGCTGTCTTCTACCCAGAGCGTAAACGTTACATTTCCGTTGTTTGCAAGAGGCGCACAGGTCGAGCCGCTCAAAACGAAGGCCTTTTCCGTG
>JAILRX010000018.1 GCA_024697985.1 Treponemataceae bacterium
TATTGAAAAATTCGCCCGTGTTGCTCATGCCCACAACGTGCCTCTCATCGTTGACAACACTTTCCCGACTCCAATCAACTGTCGCCCGATTGAATGGGGTGCAGATATCGTAACTCACGCAACGACAAAATACATGGATGGCCATGGTTCATGCGTAGGTGGATGTATCGTTGACAGCGGAAAATTCGACTGGATGGCTCACAAGGATATGTTCCCTGGTCTTACAAGTCCGGATGCAAGCTATCACGGAATTACTTATGCAGAAAAATTCGGAAAGGAAGGAGCTTTCATCACTAAGGCAACTGCTCAGCTGATGAGGGATTTCGGCTGTATTCAGGCTCCTCAGCACGCTTTCATCCTTAATCTTGGACTTGAAAGCCTTCACGTCCGAATGCCTCGACACGTTGAAAACGGACAGGCCGTCGCTGAATTTTTGAGCACTCATCCAAAAGTAGCAAAGGTTAATTATTCAGGTCTTAAAACTGATAAATATTATGAACTTGGACAGAAGTATCTTCCAAATGGCGGATGCGGCGTAGTAAGTTTTGAAATCAAGGGCGGAAGAAAAGAAGCTGAAAAATTCATGAAGGCTTTGAAGGTTTTCGCAATCGAAACTCACGTTGCTGATGCACGTTCATGCTGCCTTAATCCGGCTACTGCAACCCACAGACAGCTTTCTGAAGAACAGCTTAAGGCTGCCGGTATTCCAGCCGGACTTGTTCGATTGAGCTGCGGTCTTGAAGACAAGGCCGACCTTGTTGCCGACCTCAAGCAGGCTTTGGATTTGGTGTGATAGAGTGGCGCTGAATGAAAAAAATTATAGAAGTTTTTGTAAAAATTGCTGATGTTCTTGAAATAGCGATGGCGTCTATAGTAATTCTTGCGATTTTGTTTGCTTTTGGAAAAGCTTGTCCTGAAGTTTATAAAATCCTGAAGGAAGAAGATGCTATTACTGGTTTTAACAAAATTATTGAAGGAATTTTTTCCTTTGTAATAGCAATTGAATTTTTACGCATGCTTCTAAAACCTTGTTCAAAAACAGTAATCGAGGTTTTGATTTTTGTTATTGCACGTCATCTTGTGGTAGCAGGAACAGAAACTGTCGACACGTTGATTTCGATTGTATGCATTGTTTTGCTTTTGGGAATAGAATTTTTAATTGAAAAGTTCCATCCGAAAAAAATCGAAGATTTAAAATAACAACAAAAGGTTGCCAACGTGAAGCGAACTTCATCAGGCAACCTTTTTTATTTTTATTCTTAAAACTCACATTGCTTCGGCGCACGTGGGTACGGGATGACGTCGCGAATGTTTTCGATTCCTGTCACGTAGCGCAAAAGTCTTTCGAATCCCATTCCGAATCCTGAGTGCGGTACAGTACCGAACTTTCTAAGTTCAAGATACCACCAGTAATCTTTAGGATCCATTCCAAGTTCTGTAATTCGGTTCATCAGCTTGTCGTAATCAGCTTCTCGCTCTGAACCTCCGATCAATTCTCCGATTCCAGGAACAAGTACGTCTACAGCCCTTACAGTTTTACCATCAGGATTTTCTTTCATGTAGAAAGCCTTGATTTCTTTTGGATAGTCGTAAACCATTACAGGTCGTTTATACAGGACTTCTGTAAGGTATCTTTCGTGTTCTGTCTGAAGGTCGCATCCCCAGTATGCCTTGAATTCAAACTTGTCATTGTTTTCTTCGAGCTGCTTTACAGCCTCTGTGTATGGAACTCGTGCGAAGTCTGAATTTGCAACGTGGGTTAAAGTTTCGATAAGACCTTTCTGAACTCTCTGTTCAAAGAAGTTGAGGTCTTCACGGCAGTTTGTAAGAGCCCAGTTCAAAAGGTATTTTACGAATTCTTCAGCAAGGTCCATGTTGTCATCAAGCTCGTAGAAGGCCATTTCAGGTTCGATCATCCAGAATTCAGCAAGATGTCGTGGAGTATTTGAGTTTTCAGCTCGGAAAGTAGGGCCAAATGTGTAGACTCGGCTCAATGCGGTTGCATAAGTTTCAGCCTCAAGCTGTCCGGAAACAGTAAGACTTGCTTTTTTTCCGAAAAAGTCCTTGCTGTAGTCAACCAGGTTTGCAGCTTTTGCGGGATCCATTCCTTTTGCTCCGGCCTTGATTCCAAGTTCAGCAATTTTATCAAGGTCGAGTGTTGTTACCTGGAACATTTCTCCGGCACCTTCGCAGTCACTTGCAGTGATGAGAGGTGCGTTGAAATACTGAAAACCATGCTCGTTGAAGAATGAGTGGATTGCAAATGCCATCTGACTTCTCATTCGGGCTGCGGCACCGATCATGTTTGTTCGAGGTCGTAAGTGTGCGATTTCGCGGAGGAACTCAACTGAATGTCCTTTTTTCTGCAAAGGGTAAGAATCAGCCGGTGCTTCACCGAAAACTTCGATTTTTTCAAGCTGTACTTCTACGGCCTGTCCTGAAGCTGGAGAAGGAATCAGTTTTCCAGTAGCTTTAACAGAGGCGCCTGTCGTGATTCTTTTGAGCTGATTTTCAATATCATTTTTATTTGGATTGTCTAAATCTCTGTCATAGGTTGCCTGAATTGAGGCAAAGCAAGAACCGTCATTAATCTGCAAAAAAACAAGGTTCTTCGAATCTCTTTTTGTTCTGACCCATCCGTGAATTTCAACGGTATGTCCATCAGGATTTGAAACTAAAATGTCTTTGATTAAAATCGTTTTCATCGTTTTGTCCTAAAAATTGATGTTTTATTCTATTCTTTTTAAATTAGATTTTCAACTGCCCGAAGTAAATTGACTAAGTGTCAAAAAAAGAATATCATTTTTCCTTAAGTTAGGATTTGCTAACTAATTGCTTACAAGGATGATCCCGTGCAAATTCAAGATTCTGAAGAAATGGCAAAAAAAAGAAAACGCGAACAGTATATTGTCTGCGAAATGATAAACCTTTATTGCCGAAAAAATCACAAGAATTTATATCAGAAAAAAACAAAAAAGATGTGTCCAGAATGCAGCGCTCTGGCAGATTATGCCGTAAAGCGAAGCCAGAACTGCCCGCACATGAAAGACAAGACTTTCTGCTCAAACTGCAAGACTCACTGTTACAGCCCGGAAATGAGGGAAAAAATCAGGACAGTCATGAGGTTTTCAGGTCCAAGGATCATGCTCTATCACCCGATTCTTGCTACCAAACACTGCATCTGCTCTTTG
>JAILRX010000020.1 GCA_024697985.1 Treponemataceae bacterium
CATGGCTGATAAAAATTTTAAGCAGATGCTCGATGAATTCGACAGAAAGTGTCAGGATGTTTTGGTTCAATACGTCAAGGAAGGTTATCTTAAAACCTTCGCCATGATCATGGTTTATCTTCCTTTGGAAACCCGCCAGGAACTGATGGCTTCCCTCGATCAGGATAAGGTTCAGAAAATCAATCACTATATAAAAGAGAACAGCGAGATTAGAGAAATCTGCCGTCTGGAAGTTGAAAGTGCTTTTGCTTCATCAGAGTTTTATCCGCTTGATGATTTGCTGGACATTCAGTTACAGCGCATGAAAGAAAAAAATACTGAAAATGATTTTCTGGATTTCAAGGATAAAAATCCGATTTATGGCGATTACCTTGATACAATGGACATCAATTTTTCAAAAATTCTTTATCACGGCGATGAAAATGTAAAAAGGCTTATTGAAAAAGTTGATATTGATCAGCTTGCAAAAGCCTGTACGCATTTGAGCAGCTGGAATTTGGATCGAATTTTTCGAAATATGGGCGAAAGCCGTAGAAAAATTCTAAATGATAAAATAGAAGATTTGAAGGCATCAGGTTTTTCAGAAGAAGAATGTGAATTAAATCAAAAATTGATATGTATTACGTTATGCCAGAGCGACTATACTTTTTTGGACAATTATATCGAATCTGTTGAAAAAATGAAGGAAAATGGCGCTGACTTACAAAAAGTAAGCACCATAGCAGAAAATCTTGAAAAAACCTTCAGGGCAAAACTGCAGGAAAGTTAATATAGGAAATCTAAAACCTGATGGGAACTCTTCATTATATCAGAAAATTTGGAAGCTCAGATTTTGAACAGACTGAAATGCCTGCTGAAAACTACAGAATGACTGTCGTCAGGTCGGATGGAATTTTGAAAAAGCAAACTGTCTTCTGTCCGGAACACAGAAGGGTTGAGACTGTTCACGACAACAAGACCGAGTGCGGCAAAAACTTGGATGGGATTTTAGTTGAGTTTCCTCTTTTTCCTGCCTATATAGAGGACTATTTTTCACGCAAAAGACAATTTGGCAGAAGTTATTCCTATCTATTGGACTGTATCATTGCAGGCCAAAGGAGACTTTCTTTGGATAGTCTGCTTAAGTCACTTTCCAGAAGATATATGAATGAACTGGAAAATGAGGTTAAGGAAAATTCTTTGGATGACAATGGAGTTAAAAAAGATATCTTTGCCTTTTCAATTTTAACCGTGCCAGAAAAGTTGTATATCAGGGTTGATTATTATGTTCTGGACCGCGAGAAAATGGAAACTGATTTTTACGCTTTAAAATCAGAGCCGATTTTTAAAAAATACAACATCCTCTGCAAGCTGGACAGAAATATCAGCCTGCCTTCCAAAACTGAAGAAGCGCCGGAATTTAACGTAAAATTTCCACAGAAGGCAAAGGATGAAATTTATCAGGTTCTGAAGACCTTTACAAAAAGGGATTTGTCCTTCAATACGATTCTGGATGGCGAAAAACTTCTTGAAGGAATCTTTTATTATCCGTACGAACCGAATTTTCTGAAATTAGAAGATTTTTCCTGGGACAAGAGTTTTGCCGATTTGAAACTGCCTCTTTTGGAGACAAGAAATCCGAACATATACAACATAGTCTGCGAAAAACTGAACATTCAAAGCTATCCTTTTTTGCGAAAAGAATTCTACAAAAATCCTTCCGTACTTTTACTCTATAAACAGATTCTTTCCTATGGATTTAAGGATGTAAACATCATCAATGAAATGCTGAAGGAAAAAAAAGCTCTGATGTTTTATATAATTCCCGATGAATCGAACATCAGACAGAGCAGTACGAATAAAAATTTCAAGTTTTATCTGGATTTTTTGCTCGAAAACAAGAGTGAAAGAAGCGCCTGGAACAAACTGAAAAATGCAGAAAATGATATTATTCTGGAACATGATTCTCTTTACACTGATTACAATGACTTTTTGTATATGTTCAAAAAGACTTTTCCAAAAATGCCGCTTGAAATAAAAAAATCGATTTTAAAAGACGGCTATACGGAATACAACCACGACCTGCTTTCAAAACTTTCCTACGATATTGAAAACGAAAACATTAAGTTTGAATACGAGCAGTATGAGCTGGATCTTGAAGATGAAATTGATGGTTACAGATTTATGCTGCCAAAAGATTCTGATGAACTGAGGACTATCGGAAGCCGCCTGCATAATTGCGTCGCTTCATACAAGGATAGGGTTATCAGTAAGGATTGCACGATTGTTTTCGCCATGAAAGACGATGACTACAGGCTCTGCATCGAAGTTGATAAGGACAGAGTCTGGCAGCAACGTGCCGACAGAAACAGGCAGCCAGTTGGATATGATCTTGAAGCCCTGAACAAGTGGAAAGCCAAGCACGAATTAAGTTACTATGAAAATTGATTGCATGCAGATTGATGGCAACAAAATCATTTGATCTTTACGAATTCTTCCATCTGATTTCCAAGAATGTCCTTGTTGCCACCGTAAAAATAATTCTTTGGACGGATTAAATCCAGGTGGTATTCTTTTTCTGCATCGGACTGAATGGTGCCGTTGTTGAATATTTCGATTTCGCCAACAGAATAGAAAAACTCACCGGTGTAATATTTGATCACTTTGCCGGATGTAATTTGTTCTGCCACTTCGCCGTTTTCGTAGCGCACTGCATCAGTAAAGTCGAATACAATCTTTTTAGAGTTGATTTTATATTTTCCTGTCCAAACAATTCCGTTTGAAGTTTTATCGTACATTACTTCCAGCGTTGCAACATGATTCGGCTGAAGAATCAGGTCATGATAATACAGCTGTCCATTCGCGTCGTAATTTTCATTAAACCATTCGCTGTCATAAAAAACGCTGTCTTTTTCTGAAAAGCAGCCGGTAAGTACAAGCGGCAGAAGAGCAATCATGATAATCATCACAAAATTAGAAGTCAATTTTTTCATAGAAATATCCTTGGAAATTATATTACAGGCATAGCACGCTCAAGACAAGTAAAAGTTTACCCATACCTCCGCTTTCTTCTTTTCTTTAAAAAAAATTGGTTTTGCATTAGAATAAATTCAGGGTGGGATTTATTTTGAAAAAATCAGTTTTTAGACTTTCGCTTTTTGGAGTCGCCTTTCTTTTGGCGATTTTCATCTTTTCTTCCATATTTTCAGCATGCAGCAAGGTGCCGGAAATGACTCTGGAAGAAATCGAGGAACTTGTTTCAAGCCAGTCTAACTTTATAGAAAGCAATACAATTTCAAAGCCATGGAAGGGCGAAAGTTTTGTCGACGGCAAAATCGGCGGGACCTGGCACACTTCGATAACGGCAGATCCCAAAAGTTTCAACCTTCTGATTGCAGAGCGCGACGGAGCGACCAACAGCGTTTTAAGCTATCTTTACGACAGTCTTCTGGATTACAACAGCGTCACAAAAGAATGGAAGGGCCGTCTTGCAGAACCTAAAGTCGTAATCGACGAAAAACACGACAAGATGGACGTTTTTTTCACGCTGCGTGATGATCTTTACTGGACCTTTTACGAAAGCGACCAGAAGGTGAAGGTTACAAGCCATGATGTAGTTTTCTGGTACAACGAAATCGTGGGCGATCCTGATTTTCAAAGCTCGGGCTATAACGGCCAGTTTTTGACGATGCCGGACGGAAGCGAAGAGCACATCGACATGGAAAAGATTGATGAGCGCACCTTTGTCTTTCAT
>JAILRX010000027.1 GCA_024697985.1 Treponemataceae bacterium
ATCGGCAAAAAAATCGATGGAAAAATCAGCAAGATCGCAGACTTTGGCGTTTTTGTTGAAGTTGAAGAAGGAATCGAAGGTCTCGTTCACATTTCAGAACTTGATGTTGAAAAAGGCACTAACTTGAAGGCTAAATTCAACGTAGGCGATTCTTTCAGCGTTGTCGTAAAAGAAGTAAAGGTTTCTCAGCAGCGACTTTCACTCAGACCAGCAAGCTCTGTCGAACAGGACAAAGTTACAGCTAAATATTTGAACTCACAGGACGACAACGACGGAGAAACATACAATCCATTTGCAGCTCTGCTTAAAAAATAATTTTTTAAATAAGGAAAACAAACAACATGAGAAAAGAAAAAAATGCCTCGCTTATAAGTTTTGCTCTTGGATTTGTCGGCAAAAAACAGCTGAAAATCCTGAAAAAGGCAAGTAAAAACTGTCTTGCTGAAGAAGAAAAGACACTCCGTGGAATCCTTGAATATGCCAAGGACACAGAATGGGGAAAAGCTCATCATTATGATGAAATTCTTGCAGCAACCACACCTGAAGATCTTTTTTCAAGATATCAGAAAAACGTTCCGGCACAGGATTACGAAGATTTGCGACCTCTCATTGAGCGCCACAAGAACGGAGAAGAAAACATCCTTTTCCCGGGCAAACCGATGATGTACGCTACAACAAGCGGTACGACAAACGCTCCAAAATGGATTCCAATCACACAGAGCTACTATGAAAACGTTTATTCAAAAATGACAAAACTCTGGCTATACTCTTTCATGATGCACAGACCAAAGGTATTCTGGGGAAAATGTGTTTCTATCGTAGGTAAAGTTATCGAAGGATACGCCCCAGACGGAACAATCTGCGGTTCAGTCAGTGGAGTTACACAACGCGACTGTCCTGAATTCATCAAGGGACTTTATTCTGCACCAAGTGATGTTTTCCACATCAGCGACTATCATGCAAGAAACTATGCGCTGATGAGAACAGGTATCGAACAGTACGTAACTCTTTTCATCACGGCAAATCCTTCAACAATGATTGAATTACAGAAAACAGTTGATGAAAATCTTGATGAAATGATCAAGGATATCGAAAACGGTACTTTGAGCAAGAAATTCGAAATCAGCAACGAAATCAGAGCTGCGCTCGAACCAAACTATCATCCTAACAAGGCTCGAGCCGATGAACTTAGAGCTCTCAAGGAAAAATATGGACGAATCCTTCCAAAGCACTACTGGCCTGATTTCCAGGTAATCACAACTTGGAGATGCGGAAATACACACGTTTACACGGAAAAAATTTCTGATTACTTCCCTAAAGGAACCTTGCATCAAGAATTCGGATATTTCGCAAGTGAATGCCGTGCCGGTCTTGTAATGAACGGAGACTGCGACACTGTTCCATTCCCACACGCACACTATTTTGAATTCACAGATGCTGATGACATGGATAATCCAAATCCTAAATTCTATCAGCTTCACGAACTCAAAGAAGGCAAACGATACCTCATCTACATCACAACTTATGCCGGACTTTACCGCTACAACATGAACGATATGATCGAAGTTACCGGCCACTATGGCACGATTCCAACGATCCAGTTCATCCAGAAAGTAAACGGAATCATCAGCATGACAGGCGAAAAAGTTCACGAACGACAGTTCATTGAAGCCGTAAAAGAAGCCGAGCAGTCAACAGGCATGAAAACACGTTTCTACGTAGGTTTTGCTGATGTAGAAAACAGCGTATATCACTACTATTTTGATTTCATGGATGAAAATACCACACAGGAAAAAGCCGAAGAATTCTCAAAAACAGTTGATGCAAACCTCAAGAAAATCAACGTTGAATTTGAGGCAAAACGAGATAGTTTCAGAATCAAAGATCCTATCACGCATATTATGAAGCCAAACGCTTTCGAGGACTACAAAATCGAAGCTCTTGCAAAGGGTATGGCTCGTGACGGACAGTTTAAGCTTAATCTTTTGATGCAGGATGAAAAACGTCATGCTATTTTCAAGGGACTTGTAAAGAATGTCTAAAAAAATTCTGTTAATCAGTATTTTATTAATGGCAGCTGCGTCGGTATTCGCACAAAATGCCGACGTAGACTATGTTTGCTCAATTCTTTCAGCGCACAAAATGATTGAAGGAAATTTCGTACAGGAAAAGAAGGCTCCTCAGGCAAAAAGAGCCTTAAAATCCAGCGGAACCTTTATTTTCTGCGACGAAGGAATCTATCTTGCAACAATCAAGCCGGTTTCAAGTGCAATTGGAGTAACTCCAAACAGCCTGATCAATATTTCAAGTGACGGGAAACGCACTGTAACCGACAATTCATCAAATGCGACATTCCAGGGAATTGCAAACATCATAACTGCTATTTTCAATGGTGATAAAAGCCAGCTCGAGGAAAATTTCAAGACTCAGATTGATGGAACGACTTCGAACTGGAACATGGTACTAACTCCACTTGATGCGACTGTTGCTTCAACAATCAGGCAGATTGTCCTTACGGGAAACACTGAATTTACGGGTCTCACGCTTGAAAACGCCTCGGGTGGAACGATTGCATATACTTTTACAGATCAATATACACACGAGACAGTTTCCAATGAAATTAAAAAACTTTTTACTTCGAACTAAAATTCTCCTTCCTGCATGGATAATTTTTCATGCAGTGATTCTGATAGCTTTCGGAATCCGCGCCCTGGCCGGAGGCGGATTAAATATTGATGCAGACCTTTTCAACATGCTGCCGACCTCGACGCTGGGGCCCGCCATGGGCGAAGCCGACCAGCGCCTCACCGACAGCACCGCGCGAAACGTATTCGTGCTCGTCGGTCACGACGATTTCAAAAGCGCAAAACAGTGCGCAGAACAGGTCTACTCAAAACTTAAGGATGACGACAATTTTTCAAACCTCAGTTTGTACGCAAATTCTTCTTCTATTTTGGAATTGGAAGAATTTGCGCACGAATACCGTTTCGCGCTCCTTACCGACAGCAAGATCGAGCAGCTTTCAACTGAAGGCGGCGCCGAGCAATTCAGCCAGGCCGCCCTTAGCAAAGCATATGGAACTTTCACGCTCACATCCCTTTCGTACCTCGAGGAAGACCCGTTCCTTTTGGACGAAACGAACGTTCAAAACTATCTTCTGGCAATTCAGGATGCTGGAACCGCAATGATGCCGAAAGACGGTGTTCTTGCAAGCCAGCACGAGGGAACCTGGTACGTAATGATTCGAGGTACGCTTAGTGCGAAAGGCGCCGCCATCGGTAGCAAGACCAACGGAATTGCGGCCATCTATGATGCCTGCAACCTGCTCGAAAAAGACGGGATACGGTTTGTTTATTCTGGAACGGCTTTCCACAGTCATAAAAGTTCAAATTCAGCACTGAAAGAAATAACGCTTATTTCATCAATAACGCTGAGTTTTGTAATTCTGATGCTGATTTTGGTATTCAAAAATCCGGTTCCGCTTCTTGCCTCAATCGCATCAATTCTTGTTTCCGTAGTTACGGCCTTTGCGGCAACTCATTTTTGCTACGGAAAAATCCACGTTTTAACGCTGGTTTTAGGAACCTCACTTATCGGAAGCTGCATCGACTACAGTCTCCACTACTTCATCAACTGGAAGGCACATAATCAGCTGAAAACCCCGTCTGAGATCAGAAGCCACCTGTTCAAGGGACTTTTCCTTTCACTGCTTTCAACTGAAATCTGCTACATCCTCCTTGTTTTTTCTCCATTCGGACTTTTAAAGCAGATGGGCGTATTCTCGTTCGTCGGAATCCTAAGTTCATTCCTGAGCGTAACCTGCATCTATCCGCTTTTCCCTGTTCCAAAAGAGCAGAACCGAAAACTCAACTTGAAAAAGTACAATCCGAATTTCCTTCAGAACAAAAAAAATCTTGGACTTTACATCACCTTGGGAATCATTCTCGTACTTGGAATCATCCTTGGCGTAAATTACAAGAAAATCAGAATACACAACGACATGTACAAGCTTTACACGATGGAAGGACGGCTTAAGGACGACAACGAACTTTCTGCCACCATCACAGGCTACGCACCAAAGGGCTGGTTCATCGTTTACGGAAACTCAGAAGAAGAGCTTTTGCAGCACGAAGAATCAATCCGCGCAGAACTTGATAAAATCCAAAAACGTGGATATCTTGCAACTTCAAACTTCATACCGTCCCTTGCACATCAGGAAAAATCAGTAAAAGCTGCCGCAAATTTAAATGCATTCGCACAGAACCAGTTTGATATGCTCGGTTTCGATCAAGCTGACTACGAACTCTACAAAAAATCATTCGAAAAGGACAAGGAAGCACGACTTTTACCTTCAGATGATCTGCCACAGAACATCAAATCAGTGACGGACATGCTCTGGCTTGGAAAAATCGAAGATCAATATTATTCGATCATCCTTCCGGTAGTCTGCGTTGATGAAAAGGCCTACACGAAAATCGCTGAGGATTCAGGGTTCGCATATTACGAAAACAAAATGGCAGACCTTGGAAAAGGTCTTGATAAGCTGACTCTCCACGTCATCATCTTTTTTGTAATTGCCTACGTCATCATCCTTTTGATGCTCAAACGTTTTTACACATGGCGACAGGTCGGAAAAATTGCGTCTATCCCGCTTATTTCAGTAATGCTGATTCTTTCAGTTTTCATCCTTGTGGGCAAAAATATCGAATTTTTTGGTCTCACAGGAATCATCCTTGTTTTTGGACTCGGTTTGGATTACGTAATCTATATGATTGAAAATCGTAGGCGCAATGAAAATCTCGAGAACAATGAAGTTGCAAAACTCGAACCGTTTGCCATCATGCTCAGTTTTTTGACGACGGCAATTTCGTTTGGCGCACTTGCGTTCAGCACCTTCGTTCCTGTCCACACGATGGGACTCACGATTTTCCTCGGATTGGTTGCAGCTTTTTTCTGCACGTTGTTTTAGAGTTAAATTTTAGGATTAGTTATGGAAATAGTAGAAAAGGATTTTTCAACTATCAAGGCTGTATTTTTTGACTTTGACGGTACCCTTTATTCTCTAAAAGGTTTTATCAAAAATCTGATTCTTTCATATCCTTTCGACATGTTTAAAATGCAAAGAGAACAGAAGGTACGTCATCTTTTACGCGGAAAGGATTTTCTTCTTGAAAGCAACCTCAAAGACATACACGGACAGGAACTTGGAAAATTGCTTCACCAGAAAAGTGACAAGGCCTATAACTGGTATAAAAATCAATATATGATTGAAATGCTTAAAGTTCTGGAACGAAAATTCAGCGCACGCAAAAACGTAAAGGAGCTTTTTGAATATCTCAAATCTAAAAACATCAAAATCGTAATTTATTCTGATTATCCGCTCGTCCAAGAAAGAATGGAAGCGATCGGGCTTGGAAAAGACATCTTAAAACTTTGTGACTTTATCTGCAGCGCACAGGAATACGGATGTCTGAAACCCGCTCCAAGACCGCTTTTTAAGATTGCCGAAAAAATCGAAGTGCAGATTACAGATTGCCTTATGGTCGGAGATAAATTTGCTACCGACGGAGAGGGAGCACGTCAGGCCGGCATGAAATTCGTACAGATAACAGATGAAAAAGCTCAGGACAAATTGACCTGGGAAGAATTCTTGGAATTCGTGAAAGCCAAGCTCTAGGCGCACTCAGGCGCTAAGACGCGACTAGCGGCGCCAAAGCAGCCTGAACAAACCGGCCGCGCTCAGGCGCCTTTTTCTGCAGAAACCGGCTTTTCTTCAAGGATAGGATCCCAGCCATTCTGCTCGATTCCTGCCATCTCGCACATTTTCTCGTGAGCCTCTTTGCAAATCCGCGCCGATTCGGCCTTCCTTGAGTTTTCCAAATTCGGCACAATCGGTTCGCCGACACAGATAGTCACAAGAGGATGATCCATCTTGAAAAGCTTTCTCCAGCCTGTTACCGGCCGGTATTTTAAAACCATCGGGATGACCGGCAAGTCGTAACGATAAGCCATCGAAAAGGCTCCCGTCTTGAACGGCCGAATCGGCTGGTACCATTGCCAGCGGCACGTTTCAGGGAAAATATGAATCCACTTTTTGCGTGCGTGCAAGGTATCAAAAGATTCGTTGAATTTTTTTATTGCCGAAAAACCGCTTTCAGGAATCGGAATTCCACCGGCGCTTCGAATAAGGCGCATATCAGTTCCGTTCATATTGTCCGCAAAAGTGGGAAACCACATATGCCTGAAACGTGCCGCCTGCAAAACGGCCAGATAGTCCCAGCGGTAAACATGGTTGCACACGGTGATGGCGCCATTTTTCAAAAGCTTTTTATTACGCGTAATGTTTTTACGACCTTCTATTTTCAATCCATATCGGATTTTCTGGAGCGGAAAAACTATGACAAATATTCCGAGATAAACCAAAAAATGATAGAATTTTTCAGTAAAAGATTTCATCAGGTAAGGATAGTTTTCATCCACTTTTACATCCCTCACCTTTTTCAGAGGAACCATTCTCTGATCCGGTTTTTCAGGATATTCAATTCCTGTCTGCGGTATAAAAACGCCATCCTTAACAATATGTTCGTTCTGCATACTTAAATAGTAACAACAAGGAAAATTTTTTTCAAATTTTTTTAAAAAATATTTTGCAAAAGGCCTCGAATTTGTTGTTAAAAATATTGCATTTTGTTAAAATTTTTACTGTCGAAAGTAACCGTAAGAGAGCTTTTGCGCCGCGAGCTTTGTCAGGTTCGGGTTAATTTTGGATTGTTCTTACAATCCGTTCCTTTCTGGGGGAAATTTTTATGAAAAACGCTTATGTCACACGCGTATTTGAGCAGGTAAAGGCAAAGAATCCTAATGAGCCGGAATTCCTGCAGGCTGTTCAAGAAGTTCTTGAAACTCTTGAACCTGTTGTTGAACAAATGCCTGAAATCGAGAAAAATGCAATTCTCGAAAGAATGGTAGAACCAGAGCGCGTTATTATGTTCCGCGTTCCGTGGACAGATGACGCTGGAAACATTCACATTAACCGTGGATATCGAGTTCAGTTTAATAGTGCTATCGGTCCTTACAAAGGTGGTATTCGATTCCATCCTTCTGTAAACTTGAGCATCCTTAAATTCTTAGGTTTTGAACAGACTTTCAAAAACTCGCTTACAACTCTCCCAATGGGTGGCGGAAAAGGTGGTTCAGACTTTGATCCACACGGAAAATCAGACGCTGAAGTTATGAGATTCTGCCAGTCATTCATGACTGAACTCAGCAAGCACATCGGTGCTGACACAGACGTTCCAGCCGGAGATATCGGTGTTGGTGGACGTGAAGTTGGATACATGTTCGGTCAGTACAAACGACTCCGAAACGAATTCACAGGCGTTCTTACAGGAAAAGGACTTACATTCGGTGGTTCTTTGATCCGAACAGAAGCTACAGGTTACGGACTTATCTATTTTGCTGAAAACATGCTTGCAAAAGTTGGCGACAACTTCAAAGGCAAAGTTTGTGCAGTTTCAGGAAGCGGAAACGTTGCTCAGTATGCTGTACAGAAATTGATTCAGCTTGGTGCTAAACCAGTTACAATGTCTGACTCTAACGGATACATCTATGATCCAGACGGAATCACACAGGAAAAATTGGACTGGGTAAAAGAATTGAAAAACGTTCGACGTGGTCGAATTTGTGAATATGCAAAACAGTTCCCATCAGCTAAATACGTTGAAGGAAAGAAACCTTGGGGAGAAAAAGTTGACTGTGCTTTCCCATGCGCAACACAGAACGAACTTGACGGCGAAGCAGCTAAAACTTTGGTTGCAAACGGCGTAAAACTCGTTGCTGAAGGTGCAAACATGCCTTCTACAATCGAAGCTGTAAACACATTCCTTGCTGCAAAAATCCTTTATGCTCCAGGAAAAGCTTCTAATGCAGGTGGTGTAGCAACATCTGGTCTTGAAATGAGCCAGAACAGCGAAAGACTTTCATGGTCTTCAGAAGAAGTTGATGCAAAACTCAAGGGAATCATGAAGAACATCCATGACAGTGCTTACGAAGCTGCTGAAAAATTCGGCATGAAAGGCAACTACGTTGCTGGTGCCAACATCGCAGGCTTCCTCAAAGTTGCTAATGCAATGATCGCACAGGGTCTTGTATAATCAGTCATTCAATTTGTAGTATGTTTTTTCGGCTCATCCGTGAGCCGTGCATACACCATAGAGGCACGCTCGTTTGGGCGTGCTTTTTTTTTGCCTGACGGACTGTTTTCAGGCGGCCCTTTTAGCTAACATTTTAACAGGCATCCCTTCCATCACAAATTGACCTCCGGCAGTAACTTTCGCCCGGCACTAACTGGCGCGCAGCGAAAATTGTCGCGCACGTGGAAACACCTAGCATTGTTTCTATCTACAAATTTTTTTGTAATTTTTTTTCTTGACCCCTCCTCCCCCCATGTTAAAATTTTAGTATAGATATTTGATTATCTATATACTTTTAAAAGTATTTCAAATTTATAAAATTTGAAGTGCAGAAGAGGTTTTTATGAAAAAAACAAGTTTCGTTTTGGTAGCATTTGCTTTGGTTGCAATGCTTTTCACTGGATGTAGTATTACTTCTTACTTGAATGACACTACATGGGTTAATAGCACAACTGAAGACGGTGTTGTAATGACATATACTTTGAAATTTGTCAAAGGCGGTACAGGATCTTATTCACAAGCTGCAAGTCTTACAGCTGAAGCTCAAGCTGAATATGAAGCACTTGGTTATACAGAAGCCCAAATTACTGAATAGCTCTCATCAGCATCAGTTTCAGGTACTTTAACTTGGGAAGCTAGTGGAGATACTGTTACAGCTAAACTTGAAGGCGACGCTGATCCTTATACAGGTACTATTGATAAAAAAGCAAAAACATTGACTCTTGAAGACAATACAGTTTTCAACAAGCAGTAAGTTAAATTTAAACTGATTAAGCGCGTTTCGGTTTGTGATTTTGGTCACTTTCCGGGACGCGTTTTTTTTCGCCTGACGGACTGTTTTCGACCAGGCCGTTTTGGCTGGCATCAACGGCCGGCACAAAGTATCATCCATCACAAACTGACAGGCGGCACAAACTGGCCCGCCGGCAATAATTGTCGCACAGCAATAATTGTCGCGCCCTTTTTTATTGGGCCGACTTGTGCTAAACTTAACATCAATAATATGAAAATCCTGCTTGCCGCCTTAAATTCAAGATACAACCACACAAATCTT